>QFQM01000051.1 GCA_003243255.1 Flavobacterium psychrophilum
GCACAATTTTTTTTTTTTTTAATTCAAAAAAAAAATCTATTACCACATTACTGCAATAATAGATTTTCAATTTTATACTAAACTATTTAGTTCAAAGTTGTCTTACTGAACATTACTTCTTCACATTCGGAGTTACCCCCATGTTGTAAAGTGTAAAGGCCTGAATGTCGCTGTACTCATCAATCATCTGTGCGATTGATTTTCCTGCACCGTGCCCTGCCTTAACGCCAATGCGAATCAACACCGGATTGTTGCCTGTTTGTTTTGCCTGAAGTTCGGCAGCAAACTTAAAGCTGTGTGCCGGAACAACACGGTCATCATGGTCGCCCGTAGTAACAAGTGTAGCAGGATATTGAGTGCCTTTTTTTACATTCTGTACAGGTGAGTAACCTTTCAGGTAATTGAACATTTCTTCACTGTCCTCCGCTGTGCCGTAGTCATAAGCCCATCCTGCACCTGCGGTAAAGGTATGGTAGCGCAGCATGTCGAGAACACCAACAGCCGGTAAAGCCACTTTCATAAGGTCAGGACGTTGGGTCATGGTAGCGCCAACAAGCAATCCGCCATTCGAACCTCCGCTTATAGCAAGATAGTCAGACGAGGTATAGTTGTTCGCGATAAGGAATTGCGCTGCAGCGATAAAGTCATCAAATACGTTTTGCTTTTGCTGCTTAGTTCCTGCATCGTGCCATTTTTTGCCATACTCTCCACCACCGCGAAGGTTAGCTACAGCATAAACACCTCCGTTTTCCATCCATACGGCATTAGAAATGCTGAAACTTGGCGTAAGGCTGATGTTGAAACCGCCATAGCCGTAAAGTATCGTTGGATTCTTTCCGTCCAGTTTTGTGCCTTTTTTATAGGTGATAATCATTGGGATCTTAGTGCCGTCTTTAGAGGTGTAGAATACCTGTTTTGATTCGTATTCATCACTGTTAAAGTCTACTTTTGGTCTCTGGTATAATTCCGATTTCCCTGATTTGGCATCGTATGAATAGATTGTTCCCGGTGTAGTGTAATTGGTAAACGAATAGTAAAGTGTCTTCTCTTCTTTCTTTCCGCCAAAGCCTCCGGCCGTGCCTAATCCCGGAATCGTGATATCACGAACCAGCGTACCGTTGTAGTCGTATTGTTTTACTACCGATACTGCATCTTTCATATAGGTGGCAAAAATAAATCCTGAGCCGGTAGAAGGTGAAAGCACATTCTCTGTTTCAGGAATAAGGTCTTTCCAGTTCTTCTGTTGCGGATTGGCAGCATCAACAGTTACCACTCGAATGTTCGGCGCATTATAATTGGTAGCAATATACAATGTGCTTCCGTTGTTGTCTATAATATGGCTGTCGGTATCAAAGTTATCGGTAAGGGCTACAAATTTGCTATTGGGTTTGGTCAGGTCTTTAATGTAAAGTTCATTGCCTGAAGTAGCTTCCGAAGCCGATACGATAAGGTAATGCATGTCCTCGGTTACGCCACCGCCCACATAACGTCTTTTGATGTCGTTTCCAAAAATAACCTTATCTTCTTTTTGCGAAGTACCCAGCTTATGGTAATACAGTTTGTGCTGGTCGGTTTTAGCAGATAGTTCACTACCTGTAGGTTTGTCATAGCTTGAGTAGTAAAAGCCTTCGCTGCCATACCATGAGATACCACTGAATTTTACATCTACCAATGGCTCGCCTATCAGTTTTTTGGTCTTGGTATCCATAACAAATACCTTGCGCCAGTCGCTGCCTCCTTCTGATATGGAATAAGCCATCAGGTCGCCTTTTTTGGTGAAATTAGTTCCGCCTAATGATGTAGTACCGTCTTTTGATAGCGTATTTGGATCAAGGAAAATTTCTTCCTTACCTTTTTTGTCTTTACGGTATAAAACCGATTGGTTCTGTAGTCCGTTATTCCTGTAGTAATAGGTAAAATCGCCTTCTTTAAAAGGCGCGCCTATCCTTTCGTAGTTCCATAGTTTTTCCAGTCGTGCGCGTATGGCAGCACGAAACGGAATCTGGTCAAGGTAATTAAAGGTAACTTCATTCTCGGCCTTTACCCATGCAGCGGTCTCTTCAGAGCGGTCGTCTTCAAGCCAGCGGTAAGGATCAGGAACTTTGTTTCCAAAATAAGTATCAACAACATCACCCTTGCGGGTTACGGGATATTTAATAGGGGTTTTGCTATTTTCGTGCATCTGTGCATTTAAGGTCAGGCTACAGGCTGCAGCCATCAGGGTTATTGCTTTTTTCATTTAATTGTGATTGATACACAAAAATAGCAAAAACACTTTCTTATGATGCAAACAACGGTTTGTATTTCACCCTGTGCTTATACAACAGGATACCATTTAACACTACAACCAATAATGCGGTGCCTATGCCCGGAATGTCCAGGAACAGGTGAAACAACAAAATGTTGAGTGATAACGGAATCAGCAGCAACATGGCAAATGGAACCCATATTTTGCAGATAAGCATAAAACCGATAATGATCTCGAAGATAGCAACAAGGGTTAATACATAGCCTGTATCTGCCAGTGATGCCATAAAAGCGCCTGCTTCGGGAGAAGGCTGCGGCAACGGAATAAAAGTGTAGATTTTGTTAGCTCCAAAAACAATCAGGATAAGTCCGAGAAGTATCCTTACAATTTGAGTAAATTTTGAATTCATAGGCTAAAAGAATTTTAATTTAAAAATAAATTAGAGGCTTCTTTAAAGTTAATGAATTTAATATTAGGAATTTAACAAAAATAGAGGAGTTGAAATAAGCCACGAGTTACACAAATTATCACAAATCTGAATTGACAAATTAGTGCAATTGGTGTAATTCGTGGCAAGAAAATTACTGTACGCTTACGTTAAACACCACTTCAGCATCAGTGCTTCCACCGGCATTAGTAATGTTTCCGTTAGCCACGCCTTCACCATCTTTGTTAGGTTCATGCCTTAGAGTTAAAGTCAGGTTTCCTGTTGCAGCGTTAGCGGCTGCTGTATATTTGAATTTCAATCCGATAGGATTTCCGTTTACATCGGTATCATTATAGGTAAAAATACCAAGGCCATTTTGCTGGAAGAATATCTGGTGCTCGTGACCTTCTTCAAATATCTCTTCGGTAATGTTGCCTGCCGGAGTTTCCAGTTCGTTAAGGAAAGTAACCGTTCCGTTATAGGCAGTGCCTGTTGCAAAGTTGCCTGAAACTGTCACTACCGGTGCATCCGGTCCGTCGCCATCAAGATCGCGTGAAGTAAGTACGATTGGTGTTCCTCCTGCTTCAGGGGTAAAAGTAGCCGTAACGGTAGTGATCACTTCTTCTTCGTTTACGATTGTAGCCGTATCGTCGCTGCTACATGAAGATAAAGAGATGATTGTAATTAGTGCTAATGCCGAAATTCTTAAGTTTTTCATTTTGATAGAATTTTATGGATTAATAATTGAATTTTAATTGTAATTGAAAGTTGCGCCCGACATCATCGGTATATAATCGCTGGCGATTCAGGTAATCGCGGTAAGCGTCATTAAAAATATTCAGGACTGAAAAGTTGACTGCCAAACCTGTATTGGCTGATGTTTTAAATGCCATACCTGTACTAAAATGGAACAGGCTGTAGCCTTTAGGCGGCGTACTTATGTCGACCAGTGTATCTACAAAATCACCATCTACAGGAAGCTGAACGGTAAAATTATTGTCGGGATAACGTTTTTGGGTAAAAACCGATTCGTTACGTATTTCCGCAAAGAAATTATGCCAGTTATCCTGACTGTAGCGGATGTTATTCACCAGGTTCAAAGGCGGCATTTCTATAAGCGGCATATCATTTGTAATGTCCTGTCCGTAAATGTAAGCTCCGCTAAATGTATGCTGCCAATGGTTGCTTATTTTCCAGTTGGTATGCAGGTCAAGCCCTGCCATTAGCGCATCGGTCTGTTTGTATTGATACACAGGAAATGCCCCCCTTATGGTATACTCAATTCCGGTAGGTGACTGATAGATAAAGTTGTTTATCATATTCAGGTAGGGGGTAGCTTCAAACGTAAAGGTGCCATGTGTTTTAAGAAGGGTAGCCGATAGCTTATACGATTCCTCTTTTTGAATGCCCAGATTACCCAACTCAATCGTTCCGGTAGAGTGGTGTAGTCCGTCACTGAAAAGCTCTGACGGATTAGGGTTACGCATGGCCAGTCCGGCATTTGCCAAAAGTTGGTAGTGGCTGTTCAACTGCTTGCGGATACCAAGGCTTGCCGAAATATTATGAAAGGTAAATTCGGGGGCGGTAAGCAACTGCGTTCCTGCATCGGCAACAATAAAATGGTCATAAACGCCATCGTAGCCCAGACTCGTCCAACGTGACTTCTGGTAGTATTTTGAAGCTAACATATGAGAGTAATCATAGCGTAGTCCTGCTTCTGCGGTAAAACTGTCAGAGAAGGCATAACTGGCAATCCCATAAGCACCTGCATCAGTTTTTTTGTAATTAGGAATTAGTGGCCGAATATTTGTGTCGGGATCAGCGGTGTTATCCTGTGACGAAAAACTTGCTCCTGCTTTTATGGTAAGCGCATCAATTTCTTTTTTCCAGTCGGCCTGTGCCGAATGGGTAACCAAAGTAAGGTCAAGAGCCGGCTTGTCGGTATACACACCACGGCGGATGTCATATTCCTTACGGCTATTGTGCTGAAAGGCATATTGCACCGAAAGGCTCGAATTATCGCTAAATCGCTTATTGAAATTCAGTTTTGCTAAATGGTGTACCACATCCTGTTTAGGAGCATCAATGCCGTACGTAAAAGGTTCGATTACGGCAGGCTGCTTACTGTTAATGGCACGTACAAGGTCGGAAATACTGCCAATATGCATCGCTTTTGCAATACCTATCTCAGCATCATAAAGACTATAGTAGGTAGAAATATCATAACTGTCGCCAATGTACTTTATATCACCTGCAAAATTGTTTTCGCGGTTGCCGGTATTCGATAGAACATAATCAGGGCTCTGCCTGTCGCCAAAGTATTTAAAAGTTCCGGCAGCGTTCCATGCCCAACCCTGTTCAGCACCCTTATGAAGGCTGGAAGATATGCTTCCACCACGTCCATTGGATGCCGCATTTACAATGGTCTTACCAAACAAGGTGTCTTTCAGTACCGAAACAGGTTCTACCAATACCAAACCTCCAATGGCATCACCGCCATATTGCAGGGCATTGGCTCCTTTTATGACTGAGATCTTTCCTGCGGCATTAATGTCGAGATTGGGTGCGTGTTCCGTACCCCATTGCTGGTCTTCCAAGCGAACGTTGTTAGAGATTATCGGAACCCTGCTGCTGTGCAGTCCGTTAATCACCGGTTTCACTATAGTATTCCCTGTTTTCAGGCTGTATACCCCGGCTACTTCTTTAAGTGCATCACCTAACGAAGCGTTGCTGTATTTTTCGATGGTTTCTGTTTTAAGACGCTCTTCACGAATCGTGTTTTTAGGAATAGCATTGTTTTCCGTAAGTACCACCTCCAGAAGCTGGGCTGCTTCGGGTTTGAGTTTTACATCAAAGCGTAGGTGCTCCTGTACCGTTACAATGGTATCAATTGTTTTAAATCCGATATAGGAAACTACAATGCGGTGCTGCCCTGACGGAACGTTATGTATCTCATAACTGCCGTCGGTACTGCTTATGGCATGAAGCTGTTCGATATGGATATGTGCCCCGTCAAGAGGGGTGTTCTTGTTTGTAGATACGTTTCCGCTAATGGTATTTTGGGAATACGCACACAGGTTTCCTGCCATAAATACAGACAGGAGGATATAGTAAAATCGCATGATAAATTTATTCAGGTATGAATAATTGAGTGCTCGGCCGAATTATACCACAAGGTACACAAAGTTGAAAATGCACTATGGACACAAAGCTTTGTGAACTTTGTGAAAATCCTTAGTGATCATAGTGGTTAAATACACTACAATTAAATCTTTGTGGTATAATATAATTACACCAAAGGCGGACCCCTGTGCGAAAACAAACTTCCGGCGAATGCCGTAGTATTATTTTCGATGCTGTTAAAGCGGTATGGTATTTCCGTAAACGGAAAATCGAGCCTTAAGCAGAATTGCTGTGGCTGTATAAAATAGTCAAAGTGGAAATCGCAGACAGAACAATCCTCATCTTCGTGCTCATGATGTGCGCTGAATTGTTTTGCTTCTTTCTTTAGCTCATGGTGCTCATAAGCATTGTGGGTGTGGCTAAAGGCATGAAAAGACTGGTAGGCAATAGTGAGCTGCACTAATGCCATCAGGGCCAGGTTAAATATGGCGAACTTTCTTTTCATTACTGCAAATGTATAAAAAGAATTTTATTAATTGCAATAAAGTTGCAATTAGGATGGTTTTAACTGTTGCTTGTCATTTCGACGAAGGAGAAATCTCAATGTTTATATAGCTTCAGTAAAGTATTGATGGTGTAAATAAGACCAATGGAAGCTTTTCCTGTTTCAAATTGAAAAGTAATTGACTCATTATTTATTGTTGTTATTCTGAAATCGGATAACTCTGGTTTATTAATGTCACCTTTAAAAATGCCATAGTCAGTACTTTGTATTTCTGTAATAAGAGCCTGTTTACTGTTTCCAATTGATGTTTCAATTATCCTTCGTGTAGTAACAAGTGTTTTAGCAACTTCGCTTTCGATAAGAAAAACAGGCAATTCTTCACTATCTGAATCAAAGCCTTCAGCTTTAGGAGTTGAAATGATTTTTGAATACAGCCATGTTTCAGGATTCATAGCATGTCGCTTAACAGCGGCTATTGTTATATTGTAGAGAGATTTGTCGGTTTTCATGACAACAAATTTACATATTAACAGTCATTGCGAGGAGGTACGACGAAGCAATCTTAAAAAAACAGATTGCCGCACTCCACTACGTTTCGTTCGCAATGAAAAAAAACAAAATTAATGTGCATTTTGATCAAAAGAATAGTAAGTAGCAAGATCTTTTAATCTATCAATATAATATTGGTTTAATTTTGGTTCACTGTTCGTGGTTTGACTACTGCCATTGGGAAAGATTATCGTACCAGATGTGCTTTTTGGAATAAGTGTGTTTAATAGTTGCAAGGCCCTCTCTTTTTGACCGGTTTCCATGAAAAAAATAATTTTTGTAGATGGTGATATTTGTCGTTCATTATCAATAAATGACTTCATGCTTTCTAAAGAAGTATAATCTTCGAAGAGCTGAAACAAAAGTTGAAGATCGTGACTTAAGTCATTTTTAAGTTTTGATATATCTGTTTTTGGCGTTATCTCATGCCAAAAATCTTTTTTATGAGTGTAGGTTCCAAGTCTATCCTGAAAAAAGCAATCAGTAACATTTGGGAATTCGATTGATTTTTCAGTGTTGTAACTTACTTTATTAATATTTTCATTGTAAATACCAATGTTAAAAGTAAATCTTACAGATTCAGAATGATTCCATCTGCTTTTTTGCAGATTAGCAGCTTGTGTAATATCATTAGTTACTCTTATAAAGTTTTGACCTTTACGCCTGAAACCACGTTCTTTAAAAAGAGGTACAATGGTTTCTTTGTAAATTTCTTCGAAAATAGATTTCAGATTTTGTGCGTCTGAAGAAATTTGAGGAGAATCCAATTCTTCAGTATAACCAAAGAATGAATTCAACCGTCTTAGTAGCATTGATGCAACTCCACCTAACATGTACTTTCTATCTTTTCTCATACTCTAACTTAAAAATATGATATTGTTTATTCAATTTTTTTAATCCAGGTACTTTGTTCTAAGCGTTCAAATTCTTTGATGCCTTCATCAGTATAGTATTGATGGATTTCATATGGCTTGCCGTTTTTTTTCTGAAGTTTGAAAATACCGGTATCATTTATCGCATAAAGATTATAGATTTTTTCATCACAGGCCGGATTATTTAAATATGACTGGCTTACAAAACTTATTTTACCGTCTCCAAAATTATAAAGGTTCATTTCTAAATTGGAGCTTAAGGCACCAAAGTAATTTGTTGATTTGTTTCTTGTATCATAAAACAGATAAAAATCTGCTGAACAACCTGTTCCGATACATGGAGTGTATTTCATTTTTATCGCAATTATTTCCCTTCCTGCAAATTTATATAGTTTAATCTGTTTCCAGTTGTTTGCAAAATCGACACTGTCTTTTATTAAGTTGTGAACTTCGTTTATAGTTACTTCATTTTTTAGCGATAGTTTTTTGTTGTCAATGTTTAGAGAAGTTTCATCTTTAGTGTTGTTCCATTTGATTTTATGACCAGGTAATTCAATATCAGTCTCATTTTCTTTAATGTTGTTGATAATAATTTCCGGATCTATTTCTCGGAGCCTAAAATGATTGCTTAATCTTTCATTATTAGAGCGTACAATACGCGTTGTGTCGTAATCGTGTTTGCAGTCTTCGTTTGTTGTTTTTACAAGTGTAACCTTCTCATTGCAGCTTACAAAAATGACTGAATAAAAAAGTAAAAGAAACAAGTGTCTCATGCGAATTGTTTTCTCAAATATAGCAAAAGAAAAGAACGGTGATTGAGATTTGTTTCACCAGTCGGCTTTGAGCCTCGTGTCTCCACTACGCTTCGGTCGGCTAGAGGGGTTTCCCGACTGGCGTAGCAAATGACAACACTTAAACCCAAAACAAAACCCCTGCAATTCTCATTACAGGGGTCCTATATCAATTTATATCCTAAGATTATACTAATCCGTTTGCTGTAAGATATTCCGCGATCTGAACCGCATTGGTAGCAGCACCTTTTCTAAGGTTATCGGCAACGATCCACATGTTAAGCGTGTTGTCCTGGCTTTCATCACGACGGATACGGCCTACGAATACATCATCTTTACCTTCAGCATAAAGCGGCATAGGGTAAGAGAACGCGTCAAGGTCATCCTGAACGGTAATACCTGACGTATTCTCAAGGATGTTGCGAACGTCCTTTACATCAAAGTCGTTAGAGAACTCAATATTAACCGATTCGCTGTGTCCGCCCACGGTTGGGATACGCACTGTAGTAGCTGTTACTTTAACTGAATCGTCACCAAGGATCTTCTTGGTTTCTTTTGTCATTTTCATTTCCTCTTTTGTGTAGCCGTTTGCTTCAAAAACGTCTATTTGAGGGATAGCATTACGGTGAATAGGGTATTTGTATGCCATTTCACCCTGAATGCCTGCGTATTCGTTCTCTAATTGTTTTACAGCTTTAACACCTGTTCCTGTAACCGACTGGTACGTAGAAACAACTACGCGCTCAATGTTGTATTTTTTGTGTAGCGGAGCCAGTGCCAGTACCATCTGAATGGTAGAGCAGTTAGGGTTCGCAATGATTTTATCTTCTTTAGTAAGCTCACCTGCGTTGATCTCAGGAACAACCAGTTTTTTGGTTGGGTCCATTCTCCATGCGCTTGAGTTATCAATAACAGTAGTTCCTGCTTCGGCAAATTTTGGAGCCCACTCCTTAGAAGTGTCGCCACCGGCAGAGAAAAGCGCGATTTGCGGCTTCATGCTCACTGCAGTGTCAAGGCTCACCACCTTATACTTATTTCCCTTAAATTCGATTTCCTTACCCACCGACTTCTCAGAAGCCACCGGTATCAGTTCGGTTATTGGAAAATTTCTTTCTGCCAGTACTTTCAGCATTACTTCGCCTACCATTCCGGTAGCGCCTACAACTGCAACTTTCATAATTTTTGAGTGTTATTAATTATAATATTTTCGGCAAAATTAGTTATAAAAGTGTTTCGAAACACAAAAATATAACAAAGAAAAACCGCCCTTTCGAGGCGGTTTTGTTAAACAATAGAATATATAGCGTAGCGGAAACGTCTTTTATAAGAGAATGTTATATTCTCAACTTATTGTTTTGCCTTTAGGGCATCACGTATCTCCATAAGCAGTTTTTCCTCATTGGTAGGTGCCGGCGGAGCAGCAGGTGCTTCAACCTCTTTTTTGCGCATTGCATTCACTCCTTTAATAACAAGGAACAGTACGAAAGCAACAATTATAAAAGAAAGCACATTCGATATAAAGTTACCATATTTTACTCCGGCACCCCAGGTAAGGTCTTTAATGTCTTCCAGATTGGCGGCCTTAAGTACAGGGGTTAATATCAACGGTGTGATGATATCTTCTACCATAGATTTTACGATGGCACCAAATGCGGCACCAATAACAACACCGACTGCAAGGTCAAGTACATTACCCTTTAGGGCAAATTCTTTAAATTCTTTTGCGAATCCCATAAGCTCTGTTTTTTTAGGTTTGAATATGTTTTGGTTGACCTAAGATACAAACATTTTTTTACTCTTTGTAAAAAACCCTCTTAACGCGCTGTGAAATGCTCGTTAATATCTCATACGGAATGGTGCCTAAAATGGCTGCCATTTCTACAACTGATGGGTTTTTGCCAAAAATTACAGCCCTGTCGCCTTCTTTGCAGTCAATACCCGTTACGTTTACCATCATCATATCCATGGATATGGTTCCGGTTATCACAGCTTTTTTGCCATTAATGGTTACGTAACCTTTCTGGTTGCCCCATGCCCTGGGGATACCATCGGCATAACCTATTGGTAGTGTAGCAATACGAATAGGTTCATTACTAATGAACCTTCGGCTGTAGCCAATGCTTTCGCCAACTTCTATATCTTTTATCTGAAGGATAACGGTTTTAAGCGTGCCCACGGTTTCAAGCTGTTCACGTTCTTTCTCATCGTTGCCTACACCATAAAGTCCAATACCCAAACGAACCATGTTATATTGTGCCTGAGGGAAATTGTAAATACCTGATGTGTTAAGTATGTGGCGTATCGGTTGTATCTCTAACTCTTTAATAAGCTTAGATGACCATCGCTCAAAATTATCTATCTGTCCGAGAGTGAAATCGCGATACTCCGGTACATCGCTGGATGACAGGTGCGAGAATATACTTCTTACCGATACAAGGTTGTTGTTCTTCAGCAGGTCAATGAGTTCGTCTAATTGATTTTCCATAAAGCCCAGGCGGTGCATACCGGTGTCCAGCTTAATATGAATAGGGTAGTTGGACAGGTTCTTTTGCTGTGCAATAACAATAAATGCCCTGAGCTCTTTGGCAGAATATACTTCCGGTTCCAGGTTATAGGCTGCCATTGCGGCAAAGGCACTTCGTTCGGGATTCATAACGATAATCGGAGTGCTGATACCCGCATTGCGCAATGCAATACCTTCATCGGCAAATGCCACACCTAAGTAGTCTACCTTTTGGTGGGATAAAGCCTTAGCGATCTCATAGCTGCCACTGCCATAGCCAAAAGCCTTGACCATAACCATGATTTTAGTTTCGGGTTTCAGGCGGCTTTTGTAAAAGTTCAGGTTGTGAACAATGGCGTTGAGGTTAATTTCCAATACCGTTTCGTGGGTTTTCTCTTCAAGGAAGACTACGATCTCGTCAAAACGGAAGCTACGCGCACCCTTGACAAGAACCGTTTCGTTCTCGAATGCATTTGCTTTATAATGTGCAAGGAATTCCTGAGTGGTATTGTACGGAAAAAAGTTAGGGAAATCGGCCAATTCGCGGCTGATGGTTTCGCCTATACCTATTACCTGACTGATGTTGTGTCCCGAAAGCAGTTTGGCAACCTTGGCATAAAGCTCTTCGGTCTCGAATCCGCTCTGGAAAACATCCGAAAGGATTATGGTCTTTTTCGTATGTGTTTTATGTTGTTCTAAAAAGTCGAGCGCAATTTTAAGCGACTGGTAGTCGGAACTGAAACTATCATCTATGATGGTGCAGCCGTTGATGCCATTCTTTACCTGCAGGCGAAGTTCAACAGGGTATAATCCCGCAAGGCGCTCCTTTATTACGTCATGGCTGTAACCAAGATGTAATAACACCATCATACTGTTTATAGCGTTCTCTACGGATGGCGCATCAGTAAACGGAATTTCAACGTCAAAGCTGTTGATGCCCTGCGTTACGGTAAGTGTTGTTTTGTCAAAGCTTTGGCTGCTGCCAATAGTTACATCGGCGCCTTCGGTAAAATCCCATGTAAAGGTTTTGATGTTTGGGTCTAATGCTTTTAGTACGGCCTCATTTTTTTGGCAGATGAGAATCGTTACATTGCTGAATAGTTTCAGCTTCTCTTTTATCTTTTCTTCACGGTTTGCGAAACCTTCATCGTGTGCTGAGCCAATGTTTGTAAGTACCCCAATCTCAGGACGGATGATGGGTTCCAGTTTCTCCATTTCTCCCGGAAGGGAAATTCCGGCTTCAAAAATACCAAAGTTGTGTTTTTGGTTAATGCCAATTACGGATAGTGGCACCCCTACCTGAGAGTTATAACTCTTTGGACTACGGATGATATTATAATCCGGACTCAACAGGTAGTTAAGCCATTCTTTAACGATGGTTTTTCCGCTGCTTCCGGTAATGGCGATAACAGGGAAATTAAACAACTGCCTGTAGTAAATAGC
Source organism: Flavobacterium psychrophilum (assembly GCA_003243255.1). The sequence continues at coordinate 12,462 of QFQM01000051.1, forward strand.
AAAATCCTGAAGTGCTTTCAGGGAATTGTTTACAATAAAAAAGTTGGCTTTGCCCTCTGTTCCGTCGGGGATATGCGTTACCACAAAATTGATAACTCCTTTTTTTATCAGTTCGCTGATGTATTGATGTCCATCACGGTTTTGTCCGCCAAGGGCAAAAAAAAGTGTTCCGCTATTGTTTTGCAGTGAACGGCTGTCTATGGAAACATTGTCGATTTCCATGTTTTGCTCAATCCCGTTAAATTCGGAATGCAGCGCAGGGATGATATCCTGAATTTTTATGCTCAAGGTATATTATTTTAAATCGTCTTTAGAAGCAGACGTTTCATTGTCGTGAAATTTTGGTTTTGCGGCTTCCCTCATCGCCTCATAATAAGCAGCCCTGCTTAGGGGTTCATATTCTTCGGTTTCACCAAGGAGTACAAGGTTATCGTTGTTTGCCTTACGGAAACTATAATGTGCAAGGTTTCCGGTACGGGTACATACAGCATGCACTTTGGTTACATATTCGGCAGTCGCCATAAGGGCGGGCATGGGACCGAAAGGATTACCTTTGAAGTCCATATCCAGTCCGGCAACAATAACACGGATACCGCTATTGGCCAGGTCGTTGCAAACGGTCAAGATCTCATCGTCGAAGAACTGGGCTTCGTCTATACCCACCACTTCGCAGCCCTGTGCCAGTAATTTAAGCATGGCCGATGAGGTTACAGGGGTAGAGCGAATCTCGTTGGCATCATGCGACACCACCATTTCGTCGTGGTAGCGGGTTTCTATGGCTGGCTTAAAGATCTCGACCTTCTGTTTGGCGAATTGCGCACGCTTTAGCCTGCGTATCAGTTCTTCGGTCTTGCCCGAAAACATCGACCCGCAGATGACCTCTATCCAACCGAATTGTTCTTTATGATTTACTGTATTTTCAAGAAACATTTTGTATTTTTCAGGGTGTAAAACTTAAATGTTTTGTTTTACTTTGTATAAAACAAATTTATTAAAAAACTATTGCGCCACTTCCTATAATTCTAAAAGTTATGAAGAAAAAATTAGAAGCCGAACTGATCAGCATCGCTCACAGGATACTTAAACTGAAGAACAGGGCAGAGCTTGACCAGCTGCAGCAGGAGACGTTGAAGCTGTATGAAAAGATCTCTGTACTGCGTTTTGTGGAAGATAACTTTAGCGATGTAAAACCTACTATAGGACATGCATCGGCAGAAGAAGCGCTTGAAGAAATTTACGGACTTGAAGAAGAACCGAAGGTGCATGCCAATGAGGTAGAAGCCGCAGAAGCTAGGGCTAAAGAAGAAAAGGCAAAGCATAAGGCTGAGGAAGTAAAAGAGGCAGAAGGCAATAGGGAAGAGCCAAAAGTTGAGCCTGAGCCTGAACAGGTGAAAGAAGAGATCAGGGAAGAGCCAAAGACTGAAGAAGTTAAAACAGATGAGCCTAAAGAAGACGTAAAAGAGGCAGAAGGCAAAAATGAAGAGGTAAATGTTGAGGGGTCTAATCCTGAAGAAACTAAGGCTGAAGAGCCTGTTGCTATTCCAGAACTGGAAACGCCTGCTGAGGTGCTAGAAGAAAGGGAGGAAGCTGTAGTTTCTGTTTTTGAAGAAGAAGGGCAAAGCACAATAGAGGAAGAAGAAAAAGCAGCGGATGCTGAGGTCGAAACTATCGCTCCGGACCCGGATACTAAAGTTGAAGATTCAGGGCTGAGTTTTAAACTGGCTTTTGAAGAGGAAGCACCTGCAAAACAAAAGGAAATTACTTTTGAAGATTATAAAGATTATGTAGAGCCTGAGTTCGTTAAAAAAGAAGATACTTCGGCTAAAAAGGCAGAAAGCAAAAGTGAAGAGGCGAAAGCTGAGGAAGCTCCTGCTGAACCTGCCGTAAGGGACTGGAGAGACTGGGAACCTTCTAAGTCAGAAGAACCTAAAAAGGAAGAAGTGAAAGAGGCGGAAGGCAAAGGTGAACAGGCAAAAGCAGAGGAAACTCCTGCTGAACCTTCTGTAAGGGACTGGCGTGACTGGGAGCCTACAAAATCGGAAGAGCATAAGAAGGAAGAAGTAAAAGAGGCAGAAGTCCAAAGCGAAGCGCCTGTTGCTGAAGAACCCAAAGCCCAAAACCCTGAACCTAAATCAGAGAGTACTGTTCGTGGTAATATAGCGTCACGCAACGATTTTGAAAGGCCTAAATCGCTTAATGATGCTTTGGGTAAAATGATCTCTTTAGGCCTTAACGACCGCATCGCTTTTGAAAAGAATCTTTTTGGCGGAAGCACAGACGATCTTAACCGTGTGCTGTCGCAGTTAAATACCATAAATACTTTTGACGAAGCCCGTGATTTTATCAACGAACTTGTAAAACCTGACTACAATAACTGGGAAGGTAAAGAGGAGTATGAAGAGCGCTTTATGGCTATAGTCGAGAAAAAATTTAATTAATGTCTAAATTATATATAGTTCCCACTCCCATAGGCAATCTGGAGGACATGACCTTTCGTGCTATTAAAGTGCTAAAGGAAGCCGACCTGATACTTGCCGAGGATACCCGTACCAGCGCCAAACTGCTCAAGCATTTTGATATCGGTACTCATATGCACAGCCACCATATGCACAACGAGCATAAAACAGTGGAGGGCATCATTCAGCGTATTCAGGGTGGAGAGGTGATCGCACTAATATCTGATGCGGGAACACCTGCTATTTCCGATCCCGGATTTTTGCTGACACGTGCCTGTGTAGAGAACAATATACCTGTGGAGTGCCTTCCGGGCGCTACCGCTTTTGTGCCGGCATTGGTTAATAGCGGATTGCCAAACGATAAATTTGTTTTTGAAGGTTTCCTGCCTGATAAAAAAGGGAGGCAAACCCGTTTCTTAGCACTTGCCGAAGAAACCCGAACCATGATATTTTATGTGTCGCCACACAAGCTGGTAAAGACCCTGGCTGAATTCATTCAGTACTTTGGCGAAAGCCGTCCTGTTTCTGTTTCACGCGAATTATCAAAACTGCATGAGGAAACCGTTCGCGGTACTGCAGCGGAAGTCTTAGCTCATTTTGAGAAGAAAGAGCCTAAAGGCGAGATTGTGGTGATAGTGGGAGGATTTGTACCGGAGCCTAAGGCTAGGAAGAAATATAACGATAGGGAGGAAGAGTAATAGTTGTATGAAGAAAACCGTTGTTATAATATTGCTGCTTTTTTGTTCTTTTCATTTTTATGGTCAGGATAGGCTTACTAAGGCACATCAGGAAACGATAGCAGAATTTATAGGTTTCTTCAAGACCAATGATAGGGAAAAAATTGCTGACAATGTTTCTTATCCTTTAAAAAGGGAATACCCACTTCCAGAGATAAAAAATAAAGCAGAGTTTCTGAAAAGATTTGAGGAGGTATTTGATGCTAGATTTGTTGGCATGATTACAAAGTCTGATCCTTTGAAAGAAGACGACTGGATAGCTATGGGTTATCGTGGTATTATGATGGGTACGGGAAGTATTTGGCTGGATTATGACGGAACGTTGTTAGCTGTAAACTATCAATCGGGCTACGAAACTAAAAAGATGGCAGATTTGATAGTTCTTGAAAAAAAGACATTACATCCCTCTGTAAGTAAGTTTTTCAAACCTGTGGTTATATTGAAAACAGCGAAATACAGGATACGTATTGATGATATGGGGCAGGGTCAGTATCGCTATGCTTCGTGGAGAGTAAATTCTGCAATGAACGAAAAGCCGGATTTAGTAATTGAAAAAGGCGAGTTTTTTCCCGATGGAAGTGGAGGCAACCATCACTTTACATTTAAAAATGGAAAGTATATATATGAATGTGGAATCACTCCATTAGGTGAAGACGGGAGTCCTCCGGCCTATATTACAATTTATAAAGGCGGTAAAGAGATTTTAAATGAACCTGCTACGATATTACAGTCTTAAAATTTGTAACAGCTAGTATGGGGTTAAGCCCCGGCGGGGCGATATATTTATAGCAAATTGTCCTGTTATGAAATTGAGCTCCGGAGGAGTGTCATATTATATGTCGCTCCTCCGGAGCTTACGGTTTAAACTAATTATTGCTATAAATATACCGCTTTTCCGAAGCTAATAGAGAATTATAAATGCGCTGGAACCTAAAACCAAAACCCGATTCCCATAAAGTAAAACACTTGGCTGAGGTGCTCAGTATAGATGCTGTTACGGCAGGATTGCTGGTGCAGCGTGGTATAGAAACCTATGAACAGGCCAAAACGTTTTTCCGTCCCAAGCTTTCCGATCTGCATGATCCATTCCTGATGAAGGATATGGACAAAGCCGTGGCGCGTATTGAAGAGGCGATTGAAGCCGGGGAAAACATATTGGTTTTTGGTGATTATGATGTAGATGGTACAACAGCAGTGTCATTAATGGCGTCGTACCTGCGTTCGTATTATCCTAATGTAGCTACTTATATTCCCGACAGATATAATGAAGGGTATGGCGTATCGTTTGCAGGTATCGATTTTGCCGATGATAATGGGTTCACACTTATAATTGCACTCGACTGTGGTATCAAATCCATTGATAAGGTTGAGTATGCCAAAGAAAAGGGAATTGATTTTATCATTTGCGATCACCACCGTCCGGGTGATGAATTGCCTGATGCGGTTGCGGTGCTTGATCCCAAGCGTGAAGATTGTGAGTATCCGTATGATGAGCTTTGCGGTTGTGGTGTGGGATTCAAACTGATTCAGGCACTTTCAGGAAAGAGAGGATTAACGATTCAAAATCTTGTTCCGTATCTTGACCTTGTGGCGACTGCCATAGCTGCCGACATCGTTCCAATGACAGGGGAGAACAGAGTGCTGGCAAAGTTTGGGCTGGATGTTATCAATACGTTTCCGAGGCCCGGTATAAAGGCACTCATTCAGAATGTAAAAAAGAAGGTACTTACCATAAGCGATGTCGTGTTTATCATCGCACCGCGTATTAACGCTGCCGGGCGTATTAAACACGGTAACCATGCGGTTGAATTGCTTACGGAATTCAGTCTTGACCAGGCAGAAGAATTTGCTTCGCAGATCGAAGGGCTTAATGCCGACCGTAAAGATCTTGATAAACAAATTACTGCCGAAGCATTACGTCAGATCGATACGAATAACGATCACGATAGATTTACTACCGTTGTCTATCAGGAAGACTGGCACAAGGGTGTCATAGGTATTGTGGCTTCGCGTCTTATAGAAACGTATTACAGGCCAACACTGGTTTTTACCAAAAGCGGCAATAAGCTGGCGGCTTCGGCACGCTCGGTAAAAGATTTTGATGTTTACAATGCACTCGAGGCCTGTGCGGAACATATTGAGCAGTTCGGGGGACATATGTATGCCGCAGGATTGACGCTGAAAGAAGAACAATACCCTTTATTCAGACAAAAGTTTGAAGAAGTAGTACAGCAAACCATACATCCGGACTTACTAATTCCGGAAGTTACTATTGATGCAGAAATAGATTTTGCCAATATTACTCCTAAATTTAACAGGCTGTTAAAACAGTTTGAGCCTTTTGGCCCCGGGAATATGTCACCCGTATTTATGACCCGCAATGTGAAAGATACCGGTTATGGCAAGGCTATTGGTTCGGATGAAACACATTTAAGGCTGTTTTTACGTCAGGGTGAAGAGGGCGGTTATGCCGCAATTGGCTTTGGCCTTGCCAAAAAAATGGATGTTGCCTGTAAAGGACAGGCTTTTGATGCCGCTTATTCTATTGATGAGAATGAATGGAATGGAGAAGTTAGCATCCAGTTGAGGTTGCGTGATATTCGTTGTGAGGAGTATTAATCTTCAAATTTTCAAATTGCCATATCTTCAAATTGAGTTGTTGAAAAAACTTTCTAAAATTCTTTTGATTTATTTAGAATGGTTTTAAATAATCGTTATTTTTGTTCGAAATCAATAGCACATGAGAGAAGTAGAACAGATATATTATAATGATTTTGGAGTTGCTTTCCACTGGAAGAAAAACAATACTGTTTTAAAAGAGAAAGTTCAGATGGTTTTTAAAGAAACCGGATTTTATCTTTCGTATGAAGAAATAAAAGCATTTGCACAATTAATTGACAATACCTGCGAAGAGATGGGCTGCCAGGGGTGCTGCCATCATAAATGCCATAAGTTTTTGTTGAAAACGCCACTTAAACAGGTGGATCTTGCGGTTTCTAAAAGCGAGCTTTACCAGATAAAAGATCTAGTTGAGGGGACTCTTTTTAATATGGATCTGTACGACTATGTAAGTAATATATGCAGGAACTAGTTCCTGCATTATTTTTTATATTCCTTTAGTTCCAGTTTCTCTCCATTAAATACTGCATAGGTAAAATAGCCAATCCAGTCGCCCAGATTTACATATTCCGAATTTTCTCCTACCTTAATAGTCATTGGTAAATGGCGGTGGCCAAATATAAAATAATCGTAATGTTTGGTTTCCAGTTTTCTTTTTGAATACAGTACCAGCCATTCATTTTCCTCACCTAAAAACTTCACATCGGCATCACCTGAAATCAGTTTATTCTTAACCGAAAGATATTGTGCCAGCTTTACGCCTAAGTCAGGATGTAACCATCTGAAAAGCCATTTAGAGAAAGGATTGGTAAACACCTTTTTCATACGTTTATAACCTTTATCACCAGGTCCAAGACCGTCGCCATGTCCTATAAGGAATACTTTGTTATTAAAAATAAACTCCTGAGGCTTGTGAAAAACCGGGATGCTCAGTTCTTTTTCGAAATAATCACTCATCCACAGGTCGTGATTTCCTGTAAAGAAGTAAATGGTTATGCCACTATCACGAAGTTCGGCAAGTTTGCCAAGCACTCTTATAAATCCGCGGGGAACTACAGTTTTATATTCAAACCAGAAATCAAAAAGATCACCCAAAAGAAAAAGTACGTCGGCATCTTTTTTAATCTCATCAAGCCATGCTACAAACTTTTGTTCCCTCGGAAAACTCTGTTCGGGGGTGGGTGCTCCAAAATGTTGGTCTGAAGCGAAGTATATTCGTTGAATTTTGTCCATATAATTTAAGGTATGCAAAGATAGGACTATTTTTCAGAATGCATGTTCTTCAAGAATATGAGTAAAAAAATACACTATGTGATATTATATTCATAACAAATGAAAAGTATTTTGTTCATTTTAAGCTAAAATTAAATAATCTTCAACAAACTGTACTTCTGATACTGTTTTTTTTCATACATTTCGGGGCATTAAGCATAAACTACTAATTAATTTATTTTGTCTATGAAAAAAATTACCTTAATTTTTTTCCTGACACTTATTTCTTTTTGCAGCTACGGACAGCTTGCATTAGAAGGTTTTGAAGGTACCTGGTCGCCTGCAGATGGCGGTACAGCTACAACTGGTTGGTTCCAGTTTCAAAACAGTGTCGGATTAAACCAGAAATGGGCCCAGGGCCCTGTTGGCAATGCCTTATTGCCACCTTATGAAGGTCAAAGAGCAGCTTACCTTCAAAGGGAGAATGTTGCACCAGGTGCATTACCCGAGGATTATCTGGTAACACCACAGTTTAACGTACCAATAGCGCCTGAATTGCGCTTCTTTTCCCGTTTGACAGTGGCTGGAGATCAGGGAAGTATTTACAAGGTCTTTATTCTTGATCTTACTGCAAATCCAACCGCCGATTTAAATGTGGCGGCGTCTTACACTCAGCTTCAGTCGTGGACTGAGATTCAAATCAATCCTGTTCAAATCGAGTACAATGAAATTGTGGTTTTGATACCTGATGAGTACATAGGTAAACAGGTGAGAATTGCATTTATGATGAGCGGGGATGATGCTGACAGGTGGCTGGTTGATAATGTAAAAGTGGTGTCAAAGTGTTTGGATCCTTTAACACTTGTTGCTTCCAACATTACATTGAATTCGGCTGACCTTTCGTGGGAAAATCCATCGCAATCTACTTCATGGGAGATAGAAGTTGTTAACGAGACCAGCGCTCCTACAGGAGTAGGGGTAACTTATTCGGGTGCACTTCCTTATCATGCAAGTTCGCTTGCCAATGGAGGGCCACTTGTTGAGGGGGGCTGTTATAAATTCTATGTTCGTTCGCTTTGTAGTGATGGTGGAAAAAGTATTTGGGTAGGACCTTTCTTTTTCTGTACAAAGATTACTGGTTCAACGTGTAATTTTCCTTTTGTAATCAATACGCTTCCGTATTCAGATGAGGATAATACAGCGAACTATACCGACGAATATGAAGGAGATCCAGGATCAGGCTGTAATACAAATAGCTGGGATAGTTACCTAAGCGGAAAAGATGTGGTATATCAATATAATGCAGGTTTTACGGGCAATGTTGATATCAGTCTTACTGAGAATGGAGTAGAGTCCGGAATATTTGTTTTTAATGAGTGTTCTGATATTGGTAACTCATGTATTGATGGCGGAACCGCCGGATGGCAAGGGAATCCTGTTTTTCTTAATGATTTTCCGGTTGTAGCAGGTGAAGATTATTACATTGTAATATCATCGTCAATTAATCAGATTACAACTCCATATAGATTAATCATACAGGCAGTTGCTTGTGACGGACCTACAAATCTTTCCGTAGATGCTACCACTTTAACATCAGCTACGCTTTCGTGGGATAATCCTACCGGAGCGACTTCTTGGGAGGTTGCTGTTCAGCCTGCAGGTTCAAGTATACCTTCAGGAAGTGGGACTACTGTAACAGATAATACTGATTACCTATGGCCGGGGTTAACGGCTTCTACGGCTTATCAGTATTGGGTAAGGTCAGATTGCGGTAACGGCAGTTTTAGTGCCTGGTCAGGACCTTATCTTTTCAATACACAAATATGTGATGCTGTTTTCCAGTGTCAGTTTACTTTTACCATGTGGCATGAGTTTAGCTGGGGTACCTGGAATGGTGATAAAATATTCGTTAAGCAAAACGGGCTTACTTTAGCAACTCTAACAGGTCCTGATGGAAGTGGTGATATGCCCGAAATAACTGTTCCGGTATGTGATAATTTACCTGTTCAGTTGGTTTGGCAAACGGGTAATAATTTCAATTCGGGATCTGAAATAGGTTTGAGTGTTAAAAACTCATTCGCCCAAACGATTTTCACAAAAAATCCTGGAACAGCAATTACTAACCCTTTGTTGTATGAGGTATTGGTTGATTGTGATCAGCCATACTGTCTTCCTCCTGAAAATCTTACTGTTTCAAATGCTACTCAGACAACCGTTGATTTAGGATGGGCTGGAGATGCTACAGGAAACTGGGATTATTATATTGTTCCTGAGGGAGATCCGGCACCTACTGATGCTACTCCTGGAGTTCCTACAACAACAAATCCGGTTGTTGGAGCGGGTCCTCTTGTGGCCGGGACAAACTATGAATATTATGTAAGGATGCACTGTACTAATTCCTCTACTCCTGTGAGTGGATGGGCAGGGCCTTTTGCCTTTAGTTCTTCAGTGTGTGATCCTGCAGAAAAATGTGTGTACAATTTTATACTTACTGCTCCTTGGGACGGATGGGATGATGTTGTGCTTACAGTAAGACAGAATGGTGCTAATGTTGCTATTTTGGGTCCTGATTTTACTCAGGGTGACGGAGCAACTATGACAGTGCCTGTTGCTTTGTGTAACGGTGTTCCGTTTGAGGTTATCATGACCGCAGATGGTGGCTGGGCAGGACAGGTAGGTCTTGAAATTGTTAATAATTTCGATCAAAGCATATTCCTAAGAGAATTATGGGGAGATGGAGCGGCAGGAATGGTGTTGTTTGATGACGCTGTTGATTGTTTGCATCCTAAATGTCTTCCTCCTACAGGTTTAACTTCGGCTAACGGAACAATGACAAGCATTGACCTTGGCTGGGATGGACCTGCTACAGGAAACTGGGAATATTTAGTAGTGCCTGCGGGTTCTCCTGCTCCTACAGCAGCTACTCCGGGAACAGCTACTACAGCTAATCCTACAGTAGGTGTGCCTTTGAGCGCTCCTGCAACAAACTATGATTTTTATGTAAGGCTGGTGTGTACTGATGCGACTGACCCTGCAAGTACATGGGCAGGTCCGTTAGCGATACATTCTGAAGTTTGTGATCCTGCAGATAAATGTGTGTTCCATTTTGAACTTTTAAGTGATAATGGATGGGGCTTTGGAGAACATACAATGACAGTGTATCAGGCAGGTGTGCCGGTGGCTGTTCTTGGTCCAGGCTTTGACTGGGGTGCTCCAAGTCAGGATTCAATGATGGTTGATGTTCCTCTGTGTCCTAACGAAGAAATACAGATTGTTTGGGATAATAATAATACATGGGATGAGCAGGATAAAGGTTTACACGTTTACTCTCCATATATGGAAGATGTATATGTGAAAGCATTTGGAGAAGGTGCTCAGGGAGATACCCTTTATACAGGTCTTGTATCTTGTGATCCTCCTGCGTGTTTAAAACCGCTTAATCTAAGTGTTACAGATGTTGCGCTTAACTCTGTTACCCTTGCGTGGGACGAGATGGGCACGGCTACAAGCTGGGAAGTTTGGGTATTGCCTTATGGATCTCCTGCGCCTACGGAGCCGGGTACTGTAGTTACTGAAAATCCTGTTTCGTGGCCAAATCTAATTGCAGGTACTCCTTATGAGTTCTATGTTAGGGCTAATTGTGAGGGTGATGGATATAGTACGTGGACAGGGCCATTTGCATTTGTAACTGCTATTGCAAATGATGAGTGTGCTGGTGCTGTAAATGTTCCGGTAAATACCGGGGCTGTATGTACAACAGTTGTGTCAGGCGTTATGAATGGTGCGACTTCATCTGGACTTATGCCAAGTTGTTACTGGCAGGAGCCTGAATATGATGTGTGGTATAGCTTTACGGCTACAAATGAAAATCATTTAGTGGCTGTAAAAGATATGGTGGGAGTTGAAGCCGGTTTCGTTCTTTATGAAGGTACAGGTTGTGGCGATCTGAATGAGATTTCATGTCAGCAATATTCTTGGGATGATCAGGCAGCGCTTGGTACTGTTTCAGGATTAACACCGGGTGAAACTTACTATGTACAGGTGTATGCAGCTAATTTCCCTGATCCTTCTGAACCATCTAGTTTTGCGGTGTGTATTACTACACCGGCATCTATTATTGTAGATACTACGATGAGTGTTGAAGATATTGTAATGACTTCTCTTGTGGTAGAAAGTTGTGCTACATTTGAAAATATCACATGGAGCACAGGAACTGATGTGGGAGTTAATGGTATTGCACGTTTTGAAAAAGGACTTTCTACTTTTGGAATTGATAGTGGGGTGCTTTTAATGACAGGTGATGCATCTCAGGCTGTAGGGCCTAATGTTGGACCTACATTAGGAGGTGGTTCATGGGCAGGTGATCAGCAATTGTTTGATTATATTGATGGTCTTGGAATAGATCCCGGACTTAATAACTATAATGATGCTACAGTGCTTGAATTTGATTTTACGCCATTGGCAAATAAATTAAAATTCCCGTTCATTTTTGCATCTGAAGAATATGGGGATTACCAATGTCAGTTCTCTGATGCGTTTGCATTCTTCCTGACACCTCTTGATGCGAATGGTGATCCGTCAGGGCCTACAACAAATCTTGCGGTTGTTCCTGAAACTAACGCACCGGTATCTGTGCTTACAATCAGGGATGGTGACTTCTCTCCTTATGGAGAATGTCCATCTGCAAATGAGAATTATTTCGACACCTATTATGGCAATGATGCCGGTATAGATCTTTCTCTGGCTTCTGATCCGATGTTTGCACCTATCAATTTTGATGGATTGACAGTAAGGATGAGTGCAGAATCAGATGTAGTTGCCGGACAGAAATATCACATTAAACTGGTTATTGCCGACAGGAATGACTCAGGATGGGATGCGGCAGTATTCATTGGTGCATTTGATATAGGTAAACCGGATCTTGGAGCTGACCTTACTATTGTTGATGGAAATGGTATTTGTAATGGTGAGTCTTACACTATTGTAACTGATCTTGATCCTGCTGATTATACGTTTACATGGTATGAAAAACCAATTGGTGCACCGGATACAAGTTATACGGTTGTAGCAGGTGAAACTACAAGTCAGCTTACAGTAACTCAAAATGGAGAATATAAACTTGTTGCTTCTTTTGGAAATTTATGTGAGGCTAATGATACTGTTGTTGTTGAGTTCTACCCAGATGTAGAAATTGCAACGGGTAACCCTACTCAGTTAGTAGTGTGTGATGCTGACGGATTTGCAACGTTTAATCTTTCAGATAATACAGCTAACATACTGAATGCTCCTGGAGGACCTTTAAATCCTGACGATTACACGATTTCATATCACTTAACTGCTGATGATGCTCTTGCTAATGTAAATGAGCTTCCACTGACAGGTTATGATAACGTAGTTCAGGGATTACAGGAAGTTTATGTGAGAATCGTTACAAAAGAAGGATGTGTGGGTGTTAAATCATTCAGCCTTGTAGTAGAAGACCGTACTCCGATCTTTACAGTAAATAATGATTTTGCAATTTGTGAAGGTTCTGTAGGTACTATTACGGCTACTCCAACTCAGCCTGCTAACTACGATCCTGCGACAGTTACTTATACATGGACTAAGGATGGCGTTGCTTTCGCCGGAACAACAGCTTCTATTTCTGTAACAGAAGCAGGTGTATATGAAGTTACTATAAACAATCAGGGTTGTCCTGGTGCGGATAGTGTTGAGGTTTCTGTAACACCAACACCGGTAGCAGATGATCCGGCAGATGTTGATGTTTGTGGCAAATATGTGCTTCCTGCACTTAGTGCTAACAATAACTACTATACTGGCCCTGGAGGTACGGGAACACAGTTGAGTGCTACAGATGAGATTACTGCTTCGCAAACTATATATGTGTTTGCATTCAGTGCAGTAACACCTGAATGTACTTCAGAGAATTGGTTTGTTGTAAATGTGGTTCCGGAAGTGTTTGTTACTATTGAAGAAAAATGTCAGGGTAATAATTATGTTCTTGAAGCACGTTTTGATGAAGACGAGATCTATAATGCAGATAACGTAGCTTTTGAGTGGACTAACGAAGGAGGTACTTCTCTTGGAAGTGAAGCTACACTTACAGTTGTTGAGCAGGGTAAATACTACCTTACTGTAACTCCGGTTGGACAGGCAGTTGATTGTCCTAAAACTGTAGAGGTACAGGTTGATAGTACAACTTGTGATATTCCACGCGGTATCTCTCCTAACGGCGATGGTTACAATGATTCATTCGACCTTTCAACTTTAGATGTTGAAGAACTGAAAATATTTAACCGTTATGGTCAGGAAGTATATAGCAGACGTGATTATACTAACGAGTGGATAGGGCAGACCAATAAAGGCGATGAGTTGCCTTCTGGTACCTATTTCTATATGATTAAACGCTCAAACGGAGAATCAAAAACCGGATGGGTATATATTAACAGACAAGAATAAAAAATTTTAGAAAAAAGGGCAGATTTTTTTCAATACTGATTAAACCTTTTACACTTTAACAAGTCTAACTAACTTGAGTAATTGATTTTTTTCAGGGATTGATTTAAATCTGCCCTATTATTTTTGAATTAACCAACACACATTACATGAAGAAACTTTACCTGGCAGCATTATTGGCTCTTGGCGGCCTTGCCGACGCTAACGCCCAGCAAGATCCGCATTACACACAGTACATGTACAACATGAACGTGATTAACCCGGCTTATGCGGGTTCTAAAGAAAACCTTTCATTTGGGTTAT
>QFQM01000052.1 GCA_003243255.1 Flavobacterium psychrophilum
TCAACTCATTCCTGTAAGCAGAAGCACTCTTACCGGTAAAATCCTTAAACGACTTATTAAAGTGGCTAAAGTTATTAAAACCGCTTTCATAGCATACATCGGCAATGCTCATTTGCTTTTCAGTAAGCAGCTTACAGGCGTGTACAATGCGGTATTCGTTTACAAAACGGGTAAAGGTTTTGTTGGTCACTTTTTTAAAGTAGCGGCAAAATGAAGGTACCGTCATGCTCGCCATATTAGCCATATCCTCAAGAGGAATCTCATCCCTGAAATTATCCTTTACATGATTGAACACCATATTAATACGGTCGTTATCCTGCATTTGGGTTTCCAGTGCAAAACCTTCGGCATTCAGTATCTTATAATCTTTAGCATGTTCAAGTTCGTTAAGTATGCTTATCATGGTAAGCAGACGTTCCAGCGGTGGCTGCGATTCCATAGCTTCTATCCTCTCGCCTAATGCTATTTTAGTTTCTTCACCAAAAGCGATTCCTCCTTTAGCACGTTCAAAAAGTTTATTGATGTTTTTGGTTTCGGGCAATGCCATAAAAGCATCACCCAGAAAATCAGGTTTCATCTGTATAACCGTTTCGTTCTTATTTCCGGTATGGTCGTCGGTAAAACCACAATGCGGCAAATTGCTTCCTATGAGTATAAGATCGCCTTCAGTATAATAGGAAATATGGCTGCCTATCTGACGCTTTCCGGTACCGCCGTTTACAAATACCAATTCTACCTCCGGATGGTAATGCCAAAGGTGCGCTTTGATGTTAGCGTTCTGCACATATTTAGAATAGTAAAAAGATGTGCCAAATGCAGGTTCGATAACTTCAAAAGTGGCTTTCAAATTTTTCATTTCCTGTGCTTTTTTGTCTTACAAATTTATCAATTTTTCGTCAATATTTACATTAAAATAACCTATAACGTTTTCGAAATGTTAATATAGCATATAAATTAGAAAATATAGGTATGCATACTATTATAGAACAGGAGTAATTTAGCATCATAGAAATTTGTTAAACCAAAAAAATCAAAATAGTATGAAAAATGTAGTGAAATTCGGTTTAGCCCTTGCAGTATTTTTAACTGCATTTGGAGTAAGAGCAAACGATGCAGATTTTTCTGTTAGCGTAAGAAGCGGTCTTGGAAAATTGATCAATTTTTCAATCAACAATACAAAAGCACACGTATCTATTACAGGTAAAGACGGAGAGGTGCTTTTTGAAGAAAACATTAAGGGTAAAGACGGAAAAATCAACAGGACGTATGACCTGAATGCTTTTCCGGCAGGAAGCTATTTTCTTGAGGCTGAAAACGGTGCTAAAGTAGCGCGTTATGAAATCAAAATCGATGACAAAGTAGCATCAGTTTCTGAAAAAGCAATTGCTGAAGTACTTAAGCCGGTAGTTTCTACCAAAGACGGAATTGTTACCGTTAACATTAAAGAAGCTGCAAAAACTCCGGTTGAAATTAAACTATATGACGAAAATAACGCTGAGCTATACAGCGAAATTGTTACAAAAGGTTCAAACATCACAAAACGTTTTGATACTACAAAAATCAAAGCAGAGAGGTTTACTGTTGTAGCAAAATATAACGATAAAATGTTTGTTGAAACTGTTGCTGTAAAGTAACAGTTTAAAGTTAGGTTTGGTTATAGAAACAGGCTTCTGCTGTGCTGCAGAGGCCTTTCTTTTTTTCTGTACTTTTCGGGTGAGATCCCGTATTTCTGTTTAAAGGCAGTGCAAAACGACTGCACATAGGCATATCCGCAGCATTCGGCTATTTCGGCAATGGTTTTCTCCTCATCCCTGAGCAGTTCCGCAGCTTTAGACATCCGTAGCTCATGAAGATAACTGAATACGGTAGTGCCAAACAACTCTTTAAAGCCCTTTTTCAGCTTAAAATCATTCAGCCCACTCCTTCGGGATAATTCAGTAAGCGAATGGTTGTGGGCAATATTATTTTCAAGGTATTCTTTTACCGACTCAAATTTTTCCAGATCGTGCTGCTTTACATTTTTGCCTTTAGGCACATTGGCAACCGATCCGCACTGGTCAAACTGGAGCAACAGTAACTTAAGCGCATTGGCTTCAATGTAAAGCTGTTTTATTATACCTTCCTTATCGCATTGCACCATTTTGTTCAATATGGCATACATCTCGCCTGTAATGCGCATATTTCCAAAACTAAGCACTGAAAATTCCCTGTTATCTATCTTTTTCACAAATGCAGAAAGCAATGAGTGATCTACTGGTGTGAAACGCCTGAAATAGTCCTGGGTAAATTGTACCTGTACATAGATATTCTCTTCATCAGTTGCTGAGGGCTCGATGAAAAATTTACTGTCGGGTATGTAATAAAGATTATGATATCCGGCTGCGACGGTGCTTCTCTTATTGCTTTCGGTGAAATAACTGTCTCTGCTGCCTGCCAGTGAAAAAAACATTACAATATAAGGAGCGTCATTAACAACCTGAACCGGTATAGGGCGAATGAACTTTAGCTTTCCATACAAAAACCGTATGCCATCAAAATCTATCTTTCTTACCAATCTATTGCCAATAGCTGAAAAAGGGATTTCATTCCCGGGATATTGTTCATTTTCCTGAACGCAACCGAAATCATTATCGACCTTATGCCCGTTATTCTCCATAGCAATTATCCGTTTGGCTTACATTATAATCCGTTTAGCAAACAGCATTCCCCTATAGGTTGAGGAAATTTGCGCAAAATTAATTAATTATTATTTAGACTAAATATTAATAATTAGTTATTGTGAGAAATATCACAACTAAAGCACTTATTGTTATTAAAACCATAAGTTGTTGCTGTAATATCATAAACTACTATAATATGTCAAACAATTATTCACTAATCAAAAAAATGCTGGCCTGCATTGCCATGCTTTTATTTTTCAATCTCCAGGCACAGGAATGCCAGACTCCTTTTGGCTTAATAACAGGCCCTAAAGGAATGACCCATGCTAAATTCTTTTGGGCAGTTCAGCAGTCCTCACCCGCATTAGGTTTCGAATGGGAACTTACCCTTCAGGGAAACTCAACAATAGTACAAACAGGCACAGCACAATCAGCACAGCTTTTGATACTTAACCTTACTGTAAATACAGCTTATACTTTAAAAGTACGTTCTCACTGTTCAGAAACATTAAACAGTAACTGGGTAGAGAACAGCTTTACTACAACTCCCGAATTCAGCATTAACTATGGCCAGATAGGCGAAGGGACTGCCGCCAGTCCATTTTTTGGCGCTTCATACGGTCCAATGATGTATGCATCAATAGCGCAACGTAATGGTTCTGTAGCCAATATGCTTTACACTCAGGCAGAACTGCAAAATGCCGGAATACCTGTAAATGCACAAATTACCGGTTTGGCATTCGAAAAGATCAATGGCGCCTATGGCGGTGATACATATCCTGACCTGCGCCTAAGGATGTTTGCTAAGAACTCTACAGCAACAGCACCATTAAGCACAACCACTACGTATGGTGATATTTTGGTATCACATACAGAAGTTACCGACAACCCTGCTTTTGACCTGCCTCCTACTATCGGTTGGATCGATTTTCCTTTTGAAGATGAGTTTACTTATACAGGAGATGCACTGGAACTGGCAACTGCGATGTATCAAAACGGACAAACTCCACAATTCAGCACGTTCATCATTTGGCAGTATACTGCAGGCTATAGCGATTATATTATAGGTGCATGGCCTATCAACACCGTGCCAATGGATCAAAACCTTATTTTAAATCACAGCAGTGGAGGTGGCCAATATAAAGTGCGCCCTAACACAAGGGTGTATTACAAGGTAAGCAACGCAGTAACAGCTATTAATATCTTTACACAGAGCAATGTGGCTCCGTCTATTACACAATCTGCAGGAACACTCCAACTGGTTGCCCCTGTAGTACCGGCTACAGTAAGCCAGGAAAAAACATGGCAGATTATCTCAGGAAGTGAATTTGCTACTATCAACGCTAACGGACTGCTAACTGCAATCGCAAATGGTACAGTTACTGTACAGGCTACCGCCGCTGATAATGCAACAATTACAGACACAATAGAAATAACAATTAGTGGACAGCTGCCGGCAGTAACAAATCTTGAGATAGGCGTTGCAGGCAATGCCGCTGCAGCAATCACTGTAGATAACGGAACACTTCAGCTAACGGCATCAATAACTCCAGCTGAAGCTTCTCCGGAAGTGACATGGAGCATTGTTTCAGGTGATTCATCTGCAACTATTGATGCAAACGGACTTGTAACGGCAACAGATAACGGAACTGTAACTGTACAGGCGGTAAGTGTTCAGGATACTACAAAATCAGACACTATTGAAATTACAATAAGCGGACAGGTTGTTGCGGTGGCAAGCCTGGAAATAAATGTAGCGGATAATGCTGAGGCAACAATAACTACTGACGACGGAACACTTCAGCTTACGGCTTTGGTATTACCTTCAAACTCAAACCAAAATGTAGTATGGAGCACTATTTCAGGTAATGAATATGCATACATGACACAGGATGGTATTGTACATGCTATCAACAACGGTACTGCAACTATTCAGGCTGTAAGTGTCGAAGATAACACTATACTTGACACCATTGAAGTTACCATCTCAGGACAAATCGTGGCTGTTACTTCGGTAGCGATTTCTGTTGCGGATGATGCTCCTGCAACAATCACAACTGACGACGGAACGTTACAGCTTGTTGCAACAGTATTGCCTTCTAACTCTAACCAAAATGTCGTATGGAGTACTATATCAGGCAATGCATATGCTTATATGACTCAGGATGGTATCGTACATGTTATCAACAACGGTACTGCAACTATTCAGGCTGTAAGTGCTGAAGATAACACTATACTTGATACTATAGAAATTACAATCGCAGGACAAATCGTGGCTGTTACTTCAGTAGCGATTTCTGTTGCGGATGATGCTCCTGCAACAATCACAACTGACGACGGAGCACTTCAGCTTACGGCTTTGGTATTGCCTTCAAACTCAAATCAAAACGTAGTATGGAGCACTATTTCAGGTAATGAATATGCATACATGACTCAGGATGGTATCGTACATGCTATTGGCAACGGAGTAGCTACTGTAAAAGCAGTAAGTGCCGAAGATGCAACTATTTTAGACACTATTGAAGTAACAGTAAGCGGACAGGTATTAGGCCTGGATGATTTCAATAAAAACGAGCTGGTTGTTTATCCTAACCCTGCACAGACCGTAATCACATTACAGTCAGCAGCAGTAATAAGCAAGGTGGTGATTTATACTGCTGACGGCAGAAAAGTAATTGAGTCGAACGAAACAACAATCGATATCACGGCATTACCACAAGGAATTTATATGCTGACTGCAACTTCTGATGAAGGCAAAACCATAAACAAAAAGATAATAAAGAATTAATTCCCTGAATTAAGTAAAAAAAGCCTCCGCTGTGCGGAGGCTTTTTGTTTTATATGCCCATCATACTATCCATAACCCAACTGGTATGTGCACCTGTAAGGCCTGAAGAAGGATGCTCTACATTCCCTGCAAGATGCTCTTTCATCGCATTCACATGGTAAAGCTGTATATTTTCAGGATGCGCCACCTCAAGTTCAACCGATTCATTAGCTGTTGTAAGTTTTAGAGGAACATCATCAAAAATGGCAAATTCAATTTTACCTTCGCTACCGATGATCGTAACGCTGTCATCCCTCTCAAAACTTCCAAAGTTCCAGCTTCCGGTTCCGGTAACTCCCGATTCATGAACCCATGAGCCTACAACGGCATCTTTAGCAGAATAAAACTTCTGCTGGTTTACGCTGCTTCCCGAAACCTCCTTAAAATTGCCGAAAAGAAAGGCAAAAAGATCAAGACCATGACTGGCAAGATCGTCAAAATAGCCTGCTTTAGCAACAGCAGCATCGGTACGCCAGTTATATTCTCCCGACACATCTACCGGAGACGGAGTCTTGCTAAGATGCCAGTTTACATGACGGACCTGTCCAATTTTACCCTCATCAATCCACGATTTAACCTGCAGGAACCTTGGTAGCGAACGGCGGTAATAAGCCACGAACAAAGGAAGGTCCTTTGCTTCAAAAGCGTTGCAGATATCCACACACTCGTCATATGATGGGGCCATAGGCTTCTCGATACAACAGGGTTTCCCCGCTTCGGCAACCTTAAGTGCATAAAATTTATGGGTATCGGGTGGTGTTGCTATATAGACAGCGTCAATTTCAGGATCGTTGATAAGCGCATCAGCATCGGCATAATATTTAGGCACACCATGCCTTTTAGCATAATCAGCCGCTTTTTCGGCATCACGGCGCATCACGGCATGAAGCTCAAAACCTTGTGTTTTCTGGTAAGCAGGACCACTTTTTCGCTCGGTAACATCACCGCATCCGATAATGCCCCAGCGTATGATCCCAGGATAATTCTTCATAGATTTTTGGTTTGTTTTTTGAAAAAACTAAAGTAGTGTTTTTTAGTAAAAACACTTATAGCCAAACAGACTATATTTAAACAAAAATCCCCCTGATTTATTCAGAGGGATCTTCACGTATATAAAACTTTGGTAATTATTAAAAAGCCGTACTAATGTTAAGCGTAAAACCTGTACTCTCAGGAACGAAACGACACACACCGCCCACACATACAAGACCACCACGCTGTCTTCCGTAGTTGGCAGCAATACGGGTAGCTCCTATTCGGTAAGCCCCTCCCATATTGTAATAATGCGTCTGTTTGCTAGAATCATCATTGCCGTAGTTATAAATATCCCATACATACAACGAATATTTATCGTTCAGGTTAAGCTCAAGCGTACCTCCTGCCCAGTTCTTTTTATCGGCATCAGCCCACATGTGCTCACCTTCAAGACGAATAGATTTATTCTCTGAAAAGTTATAGGTAGCTTCTGCAACAACAATATTTGCTTTAACCTTGTCTCCACCTTCCAGCCAGTCTTTGTTATAGTATTGGTTAATGTACTCAAATCCTGTAAGCCAGCTATCAGAAAGCCTCTTTTTTACTTCAAGATTGTAATCTGAAAAATACTTCTCGCCTACACCAAAGAATTTAGTATCATAGTCGGCAGGAACAGCCCTGTAGCTTCCCGGAAGATTGTACCAGCTTGCCATATTAAGGGAAACTTTAGTTCCGTATTTACCACCTATTGCAGTTCCTTTATCAAAATCATAAAAAATATCGATCTGACCTCCGGTTTCACCGGCTTTCATTTTTGTAGGATCAATAAAGTCAACCTTACTCTGAGCCTGGAATACATAAATATTAGCAAGGTTAGAATGGTGCTGCTTCGTTAATGCAGGTGTAAAGTTAAGCACCTTGTCATTAAAGTTAAGGCTTGTAGTCTGAAGGTCACCTGTTGCAGTAGGTATTCTTTCAGAAAGCACCTTAAAGTTTTCGATGCGACGGAAAGTAGCATCGATACCAAGCCCTGATTTAGAATAGCCAAAGTTAAGCAATACCGTATTACCCGGTTTTACAAAATCATTTGACAACCTGTTCTGAGCATCAAGCACAGCGTCATCTACTTTATAATCGTATTCTCCCGACACATAGAATGCGTCGTGAATAAAATTAAACCTGAATGCGGTCATGCTTGTTAGCGCATCGAACGTAGGATCCGGCAAATCGATTTTTTCATAACGGCCTACATAACTAACTCCAAAGGAAAGGTCACTTTCTTTAAAGTTAAGCAATTCGCTAACATTAAAATCCGAATCAAAGCCATAAATGTCGCCATTAGCCACATCAAAACCGCTACGTTGTCTTCCGTAAAGTGCTGTAAGCCTAACGTTATCGCTCGGACGGTAAATAATCCTTCCTCCACGCAATGCAGTATTGATCCCCAAAGCACGGTCTTCCCAGGCACGAAGCAGCATTCCGCTACCAAACTGCTCATAGAAATAACCTGCTGTAAATTCGAATTTCTCGGTTTTATAACTCGCAAAGTAAATGCCCAGATCGGTACCTTTAAAACCGGGATTATAATTTAAAAGGGCATTCGGTTCATAAGATTCAACCTGAACTCCTGCAGTAAACCCTCCCAGCTGATAGTTAACAAGAAGGTAATTATTAGAGCGCAAAGGATCTTCGGGATGGTTAAGTCCCCTTCCTTTATCATTCAGGTACCATTGCGCATTCGATTCAAAACTACCGTATATTTTTCCGTAGTTTTTTTTCTGAATGGTATCGCTTTCCTGTGCATAAACCGACCCTACAGTAAAAGGTAATAATAGTAAGAATAGTTTTTTCATCAATTACAGCTGCTTCAGTTGGTTATAAAGTTCTTTTTCGGCACCCTGGCTGTAACCGTTATGGATGTAAACAATCTTTTTGTTTTTAACCACTACTGTATACGGAGGATTTGCCACACCTAAAGCACGTTTTAGATCCTGGTTAGTATCGAGTAATACTGTATATGGCCATTTTTTTCCATTAAGTAATGGCTTAACACGTTTTTGGGTACGGGTATCGTCAATAGAAACCGCAATCACTTCCATATTAAGTTCTTTAGACCATTCAGCATAATTTTCGTTGATAGCATCAAGTTCGTTGATACATGGTGCACACCATGTTGCCCAAAAACAAAACACATAAAGCTTATCTTTCTCAGCAAAATCATTTTTTACACTTAGTGATTTATTGTCTAACGACTTAAGTGTTACCGACGGCATTTCTTTTTGTGCATAAGCAGAAACTGTTAGAAAAAGGAACAGCAGGGCTAATTTTTTCATATTTATAAAATTTTATTTAAAGCGCATTTACAGAAGCGTGCGCAATATTAAAAAAAATTTAACACCTAATGCTATGCCTTTTCGTTAAAAACAGAAAACAACAACATAAAACATTAAAAAAGTTGCATTTTTAGCGGTTAAAAGTCTATCGAATTAGTAGAATTATCAACTTTTTTACTATTTAATCGCTTTTTTTCGCATGATTTGTCAAAAAAATTTTGACGTGTCGTTTTTTTCTATAATTTCGTCAAAATAATTTACATTAGGTTTATATATGCTTAACCCATAAGAACTTAATTTGGATTATGGATATTTAAGATAAAATAACAACTATACTTATTTAACTATGAAAAAAAGACTACTATTAGGCATGATGCTGATGGGTGCCTTTGCTGCAAATGCACAGATAACAGATGGTTCTGCCGCTCCTGAAATTTCTGGTAACCGTATACTTTCGGTTGACAACACTACTAATGAGGTAACTTACGGAGAATTAATCTCTATCCAGGCTTACCTTGATGCAGGTAAAACAGTTGTTATGGACGGTTCAGCTACATGGTGCGGACCATGCTGGTCGCTACACAACTCACACACTCTTGAAGATCTTTACAAAGCTTACGGGCCGGAAGGAAGTGATGAGCTAAGAGTAATCTTTGTTGAGGCTGACCCAAGTACAGCAGTAAGCGAGCTTGGCGGTGTTAACCAACCACCTGTAGCTCCATATACGCAGGAACGTGGTAACCCACAAGGAAACTGGCTTGAAGGCGTGCCTTACCCTGTAATCAACAGTGATGACCTGGTTAAAACTGTTGCTAACGGTGGATACGGTCTTAACGCTTTCCCAACAATATATGCTATTGTACCAAGCGGTACTGTAGGACAGCCTGGTATCCTAACAAACCTTGCATGGGATGAACTAGGAAACATGGTTACTGTAATAAACAGCGCCAGAGAAGATGCAGGTTTACCTGCAATGGTTGGTGTTGACAACTATGGTAAGATTCAGGCTCAGGACCTAAGATACTGTGAAGCAGAAGGAACTATTACAGGTTATGTAACAAGTACTTTCGGACACACTATCACAAGTGCTCAGGTTCAGCTTAAAAAAGATGGTGAAGTTCTTGCTACAACTGATTTCACTACTAACATTGGCGGTTATGCTACAGGTACTGTTGATTTCACAGGATATGAGCTTGATGCTGATGCTGACTACCAAATGGTACTATTAAAAGTTAACGGACAAGATCCATTAACTCAGGATACTGCAGCTGACTTTACGTCTGAAGAATTTAATGTATTCCCTCTTGCTTCTATAGAATCAGGAATCAACATTACTGCAACTGTACATACTGACAACTATCCGGCAGAAATGAGATGGGGTATCTACAACAGTGCTGGTCAATTTGTATACATTTCTCCTCAGTACCAAAACACCGCAGCTAACAAAAACAAAACTTTCACATACAACGTAAACCCAACAGGACTTCTTGATCCTATCGACTGTTACGGTATTACACTTGTAGACAGCTACGGTGACGGATGGGTAGATGGTACTACCGGTACATATGGTATGACATTAAGATGTGCAGGTACAGTATTATTCACTACTAACGGTGATATAGGTTCAGGTCTTAGCCAGGATGCTACCTTTAAAACTAACGGTCTTCTTGCTAATGATACCTTTGAAACTTCATCTTTTGCAGTATACCCTAACCCATCTAACGGTATTTTCAGCTTCAGCACTGAAGAAACTATCGATGTAACAGTTACTGATCTTACAGGCAAAACAGTTCACACTGCTAAAGGTATTGAGAACGGTGGTTCTATCAACCTAAGCGGACTTTCTACAGGTATGTACATTGCTAAGATCAATGGTGCATCAGGAGAAAG
The DNA here is from genome assembly GCA_003243255.1 of Flavobacterium psychrophilum. The sequence goes on from QFQM01000052.1 coordinate 10,686, forward strand.
AGTTGAAAAACTGATCATCAAATAGTTTTAAACACTATTTAACAGTTATATAATATAACGCTATCGGAAACGGCTTTTCTGTTTCCGATAGCTTTTTTAATAAAAACACATACTTAAATAAAATTCGGAAAAATGAAAAAGATTATTTTAGCAGCAGTACTTTTTGTTTCTGCTTTTGTACAGGCTCAGGATGTTGTAGTAATGGATGGTGATGTACAGCTTGAAAACAATGCAACATATACATATACAGTTACAGGTGAAGCTGCAAAAATGCACCTTCAGGTATTTAACAATACACTTAGCCCTATTTATGTTAAGCTTAAAATGCTTGAAATAACAAATAATACTGCCGGTACAGGAGTACAATTCTGCTATGGACAGTTATGTTATAACGATGCTCCTCAAGGTACAATGGCTCCAACTGGTGGCCATACTTCAGCAACAAAAATAGATGCAGGAGGTAACAACGGAGATACAGGTTATTTCTATAATAATTTTGCTGGTGATACTGCCGGACAGCCTGTAGTTTACAAAATGGCGCTTGTGTATATCGATGAGGCAGGTGCTCAGGTAGGTGATCCTATCCTTACTTTTACTTACAAGTATGACGCTACAGCTTCTACAACCGATTTCGCTTCACTTGAGAAAATGGGTATCGTAGTTAACAATACTATCGTAAAAAACACGCTTGACATTACAGCTAACCAAAATGCAAAACTACAGATCGTAAACATCAACGGACAAATCGTTAGATCTGCATCAATCGCTAATGGTTCTCAGTCAATAGACCTTTCATCTGCCGCTACTGGTGTTTACTTTGCTAAATTCACTACAGAGGAAAACAAAACAGCTCAGATCAGGTTCGTTAAAAACTAATTCGCATTTGCTTTTAAAGCTGTAATGCACGCTTACTAATACAATGAAAAAGAATTTTATCCTGATAGTTACAGCCCTGCTTATCGTTATAGGCTGTTCTACCGACTATGAAATACTGGAATCGCAGTCAAACCTTAGCCTTACTGCCGATAAATCTGTTCAGGTAATAGGTAACCCCGTTACTTTTACAGTAAAAGACACTAAAGGAAATGACCTGACCGAAAATGCTGAATTTTATGTAGATGGAACCAAAATAGAAGGGAACACATTTACATCTGATGTTGTTGGAAACTTTGAAGTAACAGCCGTTTACAACTCGGTAACTTCATCAGCCCTGCTGATTAACTATCACGACGGCACAGGTATCAACTTCAGGAAAAGAATGCTTATTGAAGACTATACCGGCACATGGTGCGGATGGTGTCCCAGGGTAGCCTATGCGATAGAACAGGTACATCACCAAACAGAAGATGCCGTTGCCATAGCAATTCATGGCCCGGGCAGTAACCCTAATGATACAGGTTATGACCCTTACACGTTCAACACTACAGCATTTGAAAAAGAAGCCGGGCTTGCTCCGGGTTATCCTAAAGGCTACCTTAACAGAAATATCCAGTGGGCTTTCCCTGAACCGGACAACATCAGTCAGGCAATCGCACTAACTCAGGGTGAAAACCCTAAACTTGGTGTTGCCATGACTTCAACTGTTGCTGATGGTACAATTTCAATGGATGTTAATGTAATGTTTGGTAAAGACTTTAACAACAACCTTAAACTCGTTGTTTATGTTCTTGAAAACGGCCTGATCTACGAACAGCATAACTATACATCGTATTATGACGGAGTAGATGTGCTGGAAGATTATGAGCATAACCATGTACTAAGAGACTGCCTTACCGGTATGACAGGTGAAGCCATTAGTGTTGACCAGACAAAAATCGGGCAAACCTACACCAGAACATTCAATGTAGCAGTTCCTGCAAATGTTGCTAATGCAGCTAATATTGAATTCGTTGCTTTTATACTTGATGAAACCGGAAGGGTAATCAATGTAAGGAAAACGGCTCCGGGTGAAACTCAGGAAATCGAGCTTCTGTAAAAATTCTTATCTAAGATATTCTAAAAACCATCAGCGAAAGCTGGTGGTTTTTTTATTTATTATTCTTTATCAAAATAATCGGGCGGATAGAGCTTTTGTCCATATCTCTCAGCCGTTTCCATTAATTTAGTCCTCTGCTCTGCTGTTGGCGGCTGTGGTTTTTCCCCTTCCACGTAAGGGCTGGCTACTTCTTTAAAAAAAGCATCCAGGCCGGCTGGAGCTACGATGCACAACAGCTTTGCCTTTTCACCTGACAGATTCTTAAAATGATGGATTGGCCCGTCTTTTGGGATAGTTACCATAGCCCCTTTTTTAGCCGTATATGTACCTTCCTGTGTTCTGAATTGCACCTCTCCTTCCAGCACATAAAAGCTTTCCATAAATGACGGATGCTCGTGCGGCACAGGTCCGCTGCCCGGTGGTACATTCATTTCTATTACCGCGAGAGCATCAGCTGCCTGTTCACCGGCAAGAACAATACGGTATTCAGATCCGGCAACCGAACGCTTGTCGCCCTCGTCAGGCCCGGTTATGATAAGTGGTTTTGATTCCGTCATGATTTATATAGTTTACTTAAAAGTAATAAAAAATGCCCCTTCCGGAGCATTTCATATTCTGTATTTATAAGTTTAGTTCGGTGTTACGAGCGACACCAGTTTTTTACCTATTGTCATGAGTATAACTGCTGCTATACCACCAATAAGACCAATAGCCACTTCTTTAACTATCGAAGGAGCTTCAGGATATAAATGATGCAGGTATTCGATGTTATGCACAAAAATTCCTCCCGAAACCATAATAAGAGCCAGCGTACCAATTACTGCAAGCGCCTTAATAACAACAGGCAATGCCTTAACAAGCAGATTACCCAAGGCTCCTAAAAAGCCTTTATCATTAGAGCGCCTAATAAGGCTGAAACCTGCATCATCCATACGAACGATAAGCGCAACGATTCCGTATACCCCTACTGTTGCTAAAAAGCCTACTGCAACTACTGTTAATATCTGTGTAAGAAGAGGTTTGCCTAATGTAGTGCCCAATGCAATGATAACAATCTCGATAGACAATATAAAGTCGGTAGTAATTGCTGATTTTACTTTAGCTTTTTCCTCTTCCGGGCCCTCTTCACCCTGCGCCTCCTCAATCACTTCATGGCCTTTTTTGGCACGATGAAAAAGAAATTCGATAATCTTCTCCACGCCCTCATAGGCAAGATAGATTCCACCAAGCACCAAAGCCCATTTAATAGCTATTGGGAAAAAGTAATTCAGTAATAGGGCAATCGGGATAATAATAATCTTATTTAGAAATGAGCCCTTTGTAATCTCCCAAAGTACGGGCAGCTCACGCGACGACAAAAATCCTGTAGCCTTTTCGGCATTTACTGCCAGGTCATCTCCTAAAATAGCGGCTGTTTTCTGAGTAGCCACTTTACTCGTTACTGCAATGTCATCCATCAATGCTGCGATATCATCAAGAACCGCAAAAATTCCTCCTGCCATAGTTGTTTTTGGTTGTTAAGTCGTAAAAGTAGCATCTTTTCGAGGCTTATGCAAGTTTAGTTTTTAACGTTAAATAAATATTGAAACAAGGGATTTATTCAGCTTTAAATACAGGGAGCATATCAGAATTTAAACATCTTCTTGCCTGGGATGTTTATGTCAACTCAAAAAAAACACGACAATACTTGTAGGTATTTAGGAAATTACCTAAATTTGCAACATGGAATTATTAGAAGTTATTAAATCATTATCGAACGAGACCCGTTTAAATATACTTAAATGGTTAAAAGATCCTTATGCACATTTTCCTGAAGAGGAACTGAGCGAGGAAACGCCAGAGTTGGGTGTATGCGTATCAGATATTGCCAAAAAAGCCGGAATGTCTGTACCTACAGTTTCTGATTATTTAAAAACAATGTCCGCAGCTAATGTTTTAATAGCCACCAGAAGAGGTCAGTGGACCTATTATAAAAGAAATGAGCAGTTGCTTCAGGATCTGGCAGCGCATATAAAAAATACACTTTAATTTTTTTTAATTTAATATTTAGGCATTTAACTAATTAACTAATTGTAATATGAAAGCAGCAGTAATAAAAGAATTCGGACCGGTAGAAAATTTCGAGATTACAGAGGTCCCAACCCCTAAACCAGGATTCAGGGAGGTCCTGGTTCGTGTTTACGCAACCTCTATAAATCCTTTGGATTATCAGGTGCGCAGAGGAGATTATAAAAATGAACTTGAATTGCCGGTAATCACCGGACATGATGTTTCCGGTGAAATAGTAGAAATCGGACCGGGCGTGGAGAACTTTAAAGTGGGTGACGAAGTTTATTATAGTCCTGAGATTTTTAAAGGAGCCGGAAGCTACGCACAATACCATTGTGCGCACGAGTCCATCATTGGGCTTAAACCGAAAAACATTAGCCATTTGGAGGCTGCAACACTTCCTTTAGCAGCAGGTACGGCCTGGGAGATGTTGGTTACAAGAGCACAACTAAAAATCAACCAGACAATACTGATTCATGGTGGTGCAGGCGGTGTAGGGATACCAACAATTCAAATTGCAAAAGCAATGGGAGCGATTGTATTTACTACAGCACGAAAGGTTCATCATCAATTTCTTCTTGAATTGGGTGCGGATTATGTAATTGATTACGAAAATGAAAACTACATCAGTGCCATCCAACAATTAACAAACAATAAAGGAGTAGATGTTATAATTGATACCATTGGAGGGAACACACTATCTGACAGCGGAAAAATTCTCAGCCAAATGGGACAGGTAGTTACATTGGTTGATATTGAAAAACCTCAAAACCTTATTGATGCATGGGGAAAAAATGCGACCTACCATTTTGTCTTTACACGCCAGAGCAGAAACAAAATGGATGAACTGACAAAATTGGTAGAAAATAAAAAGCTTAAACCCATCCTCAACAAAGTATTTCCATTATCTGATATAGGTAAGGCCCATAGTTTATTGGAAACCAAGACCGGTAATGAAAATTTTTATGGAAAGATCGGAATCAGTATAGAGTAAATAACGCTTTGACAGCCTTAATGGTATAACCTAATGTTACAAATTGCAACATTAGGCTAATAAACAAAAAAATGCTCCTAGTGGAGCATTTTTTGTTAGCAGAGAGGAAGGGATTCGAACCCTATTTTTTTGGTTTAATATGGTTCGATATGCACCTAATCCCTTTATTTTACAGCGATTGCAAAACAACAAAATACACATAAGACCATAAAAAACCGCGTTTTGTTGTACCTATGTTGTACCAATTTCGTATCTTTATGATGTAATCCTAAACATCTTACTTATGGCTACGATTAAAGTCGTGTTGCGTAAGAAAGCCAACAAAGACGGCAGTTTCCCGCTTGCGCTGCGCATTACCAAAGATAGAAAAACTTCCTTTATCCACCTTGGATATAACCTGAAAGAAAACGAATGGAACGAGACTGAACAAAGTGTCAAGTCTTCGCATCCCAATTCCAAGCGTCTAAATAACCTCATCCTGAAAAAGAAAGCGGAAGCCAGCGATAAAACAATCGAGGCCGAAACGCAGAATGACGATGTTTCAGTACGCGCCATTAAACGGAAAGTGAAACCCGTTAGCGGCGCGACTTTTGAGCCACAGGCACAACTTTACCTAGACCGTCTGAAAGATGCAGGGAATTTCAATGTCTATGCGGCAGAAACGCCCCGCGTCAGGATTTTCAAGGAGTTCGTAGGCGGTCACGATATTGCTTTCTCGGACATCAATGTCGGGCTTTTAGAAAGGTTCAAAATACACCTTAAATCCAAAAGAGGCGCAAGCCCTCGAACCATTATGAACTACCTTATCTGCATTCGTGCGATATATAACCAAGCAATCAAGGAGCAGGTTGTAGATAAAAAATATTATCCCTTCGGCGGCGAGGATAAAATAAATATCAAACTGCCGGAAAGCACCAAAATAGGTGTCAGCCTTGAAGATGTTATCAAGCTTGAAACCGTCAAGCTCCTTAACCCAACGCATGACCACGCAAGAAACCTTTGGCTTACCTCCTACTATTTTGCAGGCATGCGAATTTCAGACGTGTTGCGTCTTCGCTGGTCTGATTTTCAAAATGATCGCCTACATTACACGATGGGGAAAAACAATAAAGTCGGCTCATTAAAGTTGCCGGAGAAGGTTCAGCGTATTTTAGAAAAATACGAACACCTGAAAGCCTCTCCTGACGACTTGGTTTTTCCAAACCTCAAAGACCTGGACTTGAAAGATACGTTCGAGGTCAAAAAGAAAATTGCTTATTCGGTTAATCGCTGTAATAAGATGCTACAGGAATACATTACCCCTATCGCAAAGATAGAAGGCAAACTAACCACACACGTAGCCAGGCATACCTTTGCAACACTGGCGGGCGATAAAGTGCCGCTTCAAATGCTGCAAAAACTTTATAGACACAGCGATGTCAGGACAACGATGGGTTATCAGTCTGCCTTTCTTTATAAGGATGCAGATGAGGCACTGGAGGCCGTAATAGGAAATTCATAAAATGAGATTTGTTATTTTCAAAGAACAATATACATTTGGTTTTAAAAAATTCACAAGGTGCAGAAATGGCAAAAAAAGAAATTAAAGACATAAAAATAAGCCCGAAATATTATCAATCAGACTGGAGGGCTCTTGACCTAACGAAAAACAATAAAAATGATTGGTCAAAAGCTATAGACATTTTCAAAGATCGTATTGAAGGTCGGTATCTGAAGCAAATCGAAGCTCTTGATACTAATGCTGATAAAGATATTCGCTTCTATTCAGGCTTTGCGATTATGTCTTTGACCTGCCTTTTAATAGAAACACTTGAACAATTTTGGACGGGAAATCCTCAAACCAGTCGTAAAAGCAAAACTTCCATAAAAAAGAAATTGAACTTATGGAACAAAATATTCAAGAAAGATCAATCTACGATTAGCAATGATGCGTTAGCCTTTTACAATTTTTTTCAACGCTCCGATAAGTTTAGATCTTTTTTTGATACTCACGAGAAGGCAAACGTATTTTACACCAAAATTCGTTGTGGGCTTTTACACCAAGGACAAACAAAAGGAAAATCTTTAATACATATTAGATCCTCCGAACCAATGCTCTGCTGGCTTAACAACTCTAATATTGAAGAAGGAGTAAGCATAAATAGAAGGGAATTTGTAAAAGAAGTGGGGGAAGTCTATAAAAAATATATCGAGACATTAGAAAAATCCGATTTAAATTTCAAACGAAAAACATTAGAAAAAAAGATGAAACATATTGTTGATATGAAATAATTCTCTTTCTCTACAAGTCATTATACGTCTTTTAAAAACAGGTATTTTTACCTGTTTTTTTTATACAAATATTCAATAAATTTAACTTTTGTAGGATTAAACCTTAATAATCAGGATTTTTCATGTTGGCTTTTTTTTTAGATTGAAAGCCTCCAAAATATACTACCTATGGAAGTAATCTGTCTCCACGATGCGGCATTTTATGCCCTCGTGGAGCAGGTGGTTGACCGCCTTAAAGCCGAACATAACCAGACATTGGATAAATGGGTCGGCGGCGAGGAAGCCATGCGCCTGCTCAATATCAAATCCAAAACCTCCCTCCAGAACCTTCGTGACGAGGGCAAAATCCGTTTTTCGCAACCGCAGAAAAAAGTGATTTTGTACGACCGCGACAGCATCAACGCCTATTTGGAAGATAACGCCCGTAACACCTTCTAGCCATGACAGACAACCCACAATATGAAGCCGACTATCAGAGAGGCTTCAATGATGGATATATCCTGACCCAGCATAAGCCGGAACTGGCGGCAGAAATCTCCAAGATAGAGACCGAAACGCCCCGTATAGAGGGCATGAAGGACGGCAGGAAGCAATACGCCCTAGACCTCACACGCGAACACCGCCCCAAATGGATGCGCGAAGACCGATTTAATACACCAGCAGAACCCGACAAGGGCAAGGACATGGATTTGGAAGCAGAGCGTTAATTTTTCTTTCAAAAGCTTATGGACTACCTAGATACGCCCCTGATTGAACTGGCAGGCAAGGAAGAAACGGGAAACTGGACAATCCGGCACGCGGTCGAAGGCGTGCAGATATTTGGCGGCATCGGTTCAGGAAAAACGTCCGGTTCAGGCCGCATGCTTGCCCTCAAATACCTGAAAGCAGGATTTGGCGGGCTTGTTCTGACCGTCAAGCCCAGCGAGAAAGACGACTGGATAAAATACTGCGACCTGACAGGCCGCAGGGCTGACTTGCTGATTGTCGAGAAAGAGGAAGGAAATTACTTCAATTTTCTGGACTACGAGAGCCAAGGCGAAGGCGAGACCGAAAATATCGTACAGGTCTTAAAGACCGTTATTCGCGCAGGAGAAGACAAGGAAGGCGGGGGCGGCGGTGATGCCTTTTGGGATACCGCCCTCGATATGCTCATTTTTAATATTATTGACCTCTGCAAACTGGCCTACGGCACGGTTTCAGTACAAAAGATGTTCGATATCGTCCAATCCCTCCCGACAAAGGCCAGCCTCGGCAATAAAGACAAGGAAGAAACTGTCTTTGCGGCTGCTTTCAAGGCAGCAAGCAGCAAGGTCGAAGCCCTGATTGAAGCATGGGAGAAAAAGCAGACAGCCGATACATTACTGCAACTTCACGCCAGTAATACCTATGAGGATGCCTACAGGGCGGACATTGCAGAAGCAAGGGTACTGGATTTTGTAGACCAGTTCTTCTTTGCCAACTTCCTGAACCTTGCCGAAAAGACCCGGTCAATCATCGACTTCAGCTTTTCGGGCTTTCTGTTCCGCCTGCTGCGCGACCCTGTTTATAGCCTGTTTTGCAGTCACGCCTCCACTTTCACACCAGAGGATTGCGGCAAGGGAAAGATTATCCTGATAAATCTTCCCGTCAAAATGCACCACAAGATAGGCCGCGACAGCCAAATCCTTTTCAAATATATCTGGCAGCGTGCAATGGAAAAACGCACCATAGAAAAGAATACGCCTGCCGTATTCCTATGGGCGGACGAGGCTCAAAACTTCCTACATGAACACGACGCGGACTTTCAGGCAACGGCGCGCAGCAGCCGGATTGCGACCGTTTATATCTCCCAAAATCTTCCCAACTACCTGTCCAATATGGGAGGTGCAAAGTCGGATAACAGGGTCAAGGGTTTTCTCGGCACTTTGGGTACGAAGATATTCCATGCCAATGCCGACATGGAAACCAACCGTTACGCCTCTGACCTCATCGGAGACACGTTTTTCGAAGAAACCTCCAGCACAGCCACAGCCGCAGGCGACTTTTCAGCCTCAAAAACGAAATCACTCAAAATCGACCGCATTGTCAGGCCTGAAGCCTTCGCCCAGCTTAAAAATGGCGGCGAACATAATGGGATGAAGGTCGAAGGCTATATGCACGTACAAGGCAGTTCTATCAAGGATGGCCTGAACCATGCTCGCATACAATTTGACCAGGATTACATGAATCCTGAAAAATCCAACGATAATTATTAACCAACTAAAACACCTTACGTATGAAACAAAATCTCTACTACCGTGCAAGTTTCTCCCGCAGGAACGTCTTTGCCGAATGGTTCATGCAGCTTTTCCTTTTTCTTGCCTCTCCGGCGCTTTTGCTGATCGAGGTCTTTACCCGTAAAGATTTCGGGGAACGATATTTCCGACTGTCTTCGGTATTAACGGTGACAGCCGTTCTTGGCTTTCTTCCTGTCCTGCTCATAAAATTACAGGCAATGCTCGGCAACAGTTCTGCTGTTGCCGATGTTTACGGGCTGGACGAAATGGGTGAAATGGCGCAAGTCTATGCCCCAGCCGCCAAAACCTCTCTCATGCCGGATTATCTTTGCTGGTATATCTTCCTTGCCCTGTTTCTGGCCTTGGGCATCAAGCACAAGATAGACTTGGCAAGAAATCCGTCCGTCTTCGATTTCGCCAAATTCAGCCTATACAGGGGTAATGTCCATCCGTTCTTTTACAGGATGAAGCTACCCCGTATTGAGACCACACCCCGCATCGTGGAGTGCATTTTAGAGCCTGTCGCCTTTTTTATCGTGGGGCTATTCTTCTACCTGATAGGCCAAAAACTCGGCATCCTTCTTATCGTGACGAGCCTGCTTTATGCCTACAGCTATGTCGCTTTTTACCATCATGGAGACAATTTCGTCATGGACAAAATCGACCAGATGATTTCAAACGAGGAACTGGAAGCTGCCTTTGTTTTGGACAAAAGCGATGACGAAACGAGGGGGTTTACCTTCCGAGGCCGCAAGCCGAAAACCGAAACCATGCGCCGAGAGATTTTACCCCTGTTCACACAGCAGGACGATGTTTTGGAGGCCAAATAAGCCTCTGGGCTGTGCAGAGGGAAGATGTCTGATGCAAAGCATTGGGTAGCAGGAGGTCAGGCCTTTACACAGCCCACGGTAAAAGCCACAGGGTAAAATCGACCAGAGGTGCGGCGGTAAAACTGTCTCCGGTCATAGCCATACCCTCTTAAAAACAGAGGTGCGGCATTGGCACGGTTCGGGGTCAAAATCCATTCCCGCCTTTTTAACCAAACGCGAAAAATAAAGTCATTCCGTAAAACGGGCTTACACTGAAGCTATGATACGAATGGTGCAAACAAAGTCCGCTACTCAGGCGAAGTCCTATTTCTCCGATGCGCTGATGAAGTCTGATTACTTCATCAGCGATCAGGAGTTGCCCGGATTTTGGCAGGGGCGGCTTGCGGAGCGGATGGGGATTTCGGGCGCGACCTCTAAAGACGCGTTTTTCCTGCTTTGCGAAAACAGCGACCCGAAGACGGGAAAGCCGCTGACCCCCCTGACCAGAGAGGGGCGCACGGTGGGCTATGATATTAACTTTCATTGCCCGAAGTCGGTTTCCCTTCTGCACAGTTTCGCCAAGGACGACCACGTCCTGAAAGCCTTTCAGGAGAGCGTCACCGAGACCATGCAGGCCATCGAGGCCGATGCCAAGACGCGCGTGCGGGTGGACGAGAAGCAGGAAGACCGCAGCACGGATGAACTCGTCTGGGCGCATTTCACGCACCAGACGGCACGGCCTGTCGCTGGCCATATGCCTGACCCCCATCTGCACAGCCATTGCTTCGTCTTCAATGCCACTTACGACAGCGAGGAAGGCAAGATCAAGGCGGCACAGTTCCGCGACATCAAGCGGGATATGCCTTTTTATCAGGCGCAGTTCCACAAGCGGCTTGCGGACAAGCTGATGGACTTGGGCTATGGCATCCGCGCCACGGACAAGTCCTTCGAGGTCGAGGGCATACCGCAGGCCGCAATCGACCTGTTTTCCAAGCGCACCGATGCCATCGGGCGGGTGGCGCAGGAAAAGGGCATCACGGATGCCAAGGAGCTGGGCGAGCTTGGGGCGCGTACCCGCGCCAAGAAGCAAAAGGGTCATAGCATGGACGAGCTTAAAAGGGATTGGCTCGACCAGATACATGCCCTTGGCGGCGATGCCGTCAGCAATGCGGTTGTGCGCCACGATGCCCCGCAACGGGGCAAGGAAGCGACAAGCGAGCAATGTATCAATCATGCCGTCTTGCATTGCTTCGAGCGTGCCTCCGTCATGGACGGCCGGCGCATACAGGAAATTGCCCTAAGATACAGTCTTGGCAAAAGCGGGGCGACAGCATCGGGCATTGCCGAAGGCTTCGCCAAGGACGAGCGTATTATCCACGTGGTGGAAGACGGGCGTGCCCTTTGCACGACCAAGGAAGTCCTAAAGGAAGAAAAGCACATGGTTGACCTTGCCCGTAAAGGGCAAGGTGCTGTGAAGCCGCTTTACGAGGAACTGCCGGAACTGACCCTGTTCGGGCAGCAACGGGAGGCTGTCGCGCATGTGCTGACCACGAGCAACCGCGTTTCCATCATTCGGGGTGCTGCCGGAACGGGTAAAACCACGCTGATGAAGGAAGCGGTCGGGAAAATCGAGGCCGCTGGCAAAAAGGTCGTGGTCGTTGCGCCTACGGCGCAGGCATCGCGGGGCGTGCTGAAAGAGGAAGGTTTCAGCGAAGCGGAAACCGTGGCGCGGCTGCTGGTAGACCCGAAGATGCAGGAACAGCTTAAAGACCAAGTTTTATGGGTCGATGAAGCCGGATTGCTTGGCACAAAGGACATGAGCCAGCTATTGGAAATCGCCACGAAGCATAACGCCCGCCTTATCCTTGGCGGCGATACCCGCCAGCATGCAAGCGTCATCCGCGGGGATGCGCTTCGCATCGTCAACAAGATTGCAGGGATTAAATCGGCAGAGGTCAGTAAAATCTACCGACAGGACGATGCCAAGTACCGCGAAGCGGTTGAAGACCTCTCGAAAGGAGAGGTCGAAAAAGGTTTTAATAAGCTGGAAGAATTGAACTTCATTCATGAAGTAGACCCGATGAAACCTAACGAGCAAATCGTGGATGATTATGTCGAAGCGATGAAGAAAGGAAAATCCACGCTTATTATTTCGCCCACGCACGCCCAGGGCGATGAAGTGACAAGGGAAGTCCGCGACCGCCTGAAAGCGGAAGGCATGCTGGATGATAAAGAGATTAAGGCTTTGCAGTATATCAATCTTAGCATGACCGAAGCGGAAAAAGCGGACGAGAGGAATTTCAGGACAGGACAGATCGTTAAGTTCACGCAGAATGTGTCGGGCTTCAAGCGCGGCAGCGTCTTCGAGGTCGAGAAACAGGGCGACAAGATCTTCCTGAAAGACAGCGAAGGCCTTAAACCCTTGCCCGCAGACAAAAGCGGGCATTACAACGTATTTGCAACACGCGATATCGGCCTTGCCCATAAGGACAGGGTACTGATTACAAGCAACGGCTTTGACAGCAATAAAAAGCGGCTGGACAACGGCATGATACTGGAAGTGGCTGCGGTTTCAGAGACGGGAAAAATAACGCTCCGCAATGAAATAAGCGGCTCTACCTTCGAGATTGACAAGGACTTCGGGCATATCGCGCATGCGCATTGCATCACCTCGCACGCCTCGCAGGGCAAGACGGTGGACGAAGTGTTCGTTTATCAGCCTGCTGGCACATTCGGGGCTACGGATGCAAAGCAGTTTTATGTCTCGGTCTCACGGGCGAGACAACGCGCCCATATCTACACGGACGACAAGGAACAACTGCTGCAACACGCAAGCGAACTTGGCGAGCGTTTGTCCGCTTTGGAACTGGTGGAGAAAAGCGAGAACCTTCATAAAGACGCGTTGCTGCACCAGCAACGCGAGGAAATGATGCAGGAGGAATTAGTAACGGAAACAACCATAACACAGAACAAAGACCATGAGCCTGACAAAGAACTTTGACAAGCTGAACAGGGGCAATAAAGGCGAGGGTGACAATCCCGATGCCACGCAGGATATCGAGGAATTTAACGTGCCAGCCCATGCACGCAACCTGTGCTTTGTGCAGCCGGATGGAAGGCGGCTGTTTCTGAATTATTCGTACCTGATTGCAGGCGAGTATCTGCCGGAAAGCAACACGATCATCCTTTCCTATACAACGCATGAGATTACGCTGACAGGGCGTAATCTGGCGGAGTTATACGAAGGCCTGATGCTGCATATGGTGAAGCTGGTAACAGCTATTGATAAGCGATATGAAGCGACCAAGACCGATGAAGAGCCAGTCGTAACAGAGATAGCCATAGCCAAACCCTAGCCCCGATAGAAGCGGTATCCTTTCGGAGAAAGATTTAGCGGATAGCGGGAAACAGCTTCATATTAGCAATAAAATCAAAGGGTTATCTTTTTTAAGAAATATCATTTAAAAATTGTGTTACAATAAGTAAAATATTCTCAGTGGAGGTTTGATGTCTAATCAATCGTCTAAAGATGACGTTTTATTTCATTGTATACCTGTACGTCCTAGGGGAAACAGCATTAATCCTAGTGCAAATTACGGTGCTTTTATTTCTGATGATATTCGCAAGAAACTCGGAGTTTCGATTGAAGAGAAGCCTCCTCTCGTCTTCGCAGCAACACACATTTTAAAAGCTATGGCTTTTGGTATACAAGGTTTACTTCAAGAAAAAATTTTAAACATATCATTCATGGAAACGGGCGGAGAAATCATCATCGCTTGTGATCGAGCTAAGATGATGAGTCGTGATAGGGATATCACAATATATGAAATCCCATCTAAAGACTTTATCACTCTTGATTATGCCGAACGGCAATGTGTATCTGCATTAGCAATACCCTTCAATGAAAGTAAAATTGTTTATGAAGCAAGAAACGCCACAGACCTAATGCGTGGAGGTTTACAAATATTTGCCTTCAACGAGGAGTTAAAAGATTTAATAGAAGAAAAAGAACTTCTAAAAAAAATAGAAAATCCCGACAAGGAAATCTTCTTCAAAATTCTTGGAGAGCTAGTTAATGAAAGAAAAATTATATGGGAGAATAAGGAACAAAAAATTAATCCTGATATGGCTTTAGCAAGAAAAATTGCAGTTAACTTAAATCAAGCCAAACAGAACAAAAAAAACATGTATAAACCACGATAAATATTTATAGGTGGAGAGGTGGGTCATGTTCGCCAGTGTGACCATTATGATCTCTTAAACATCCACAGTACTGCATGGCGACAGAATCCTCGTCAACCAACTTTAAACACGTTGTCATCATTGAAAGATCTTCTCGTTCCTTTAAATCTTTGACTTTTACAGGACGTATAAGTTGCGTTCTTTCAATAACATTTGTTGTTTCAAATAAAATCTCATCCTCCTCAACGTCAAAATGTGTATGCAATAAAGAAATGCCAAATCTTTCTAAGCGACTATGCTTTTTCAAAACATCTCTAATTTCTTTTAAACATGCTGCATCATCATCGTTAAATTCAACTACAGAATCAATATCTGGCAGACTACTCCATTTTGTTGCTTGAATATTTATTGCTTCCATGTTCGGTCTTTTAAAATTTAACACAATTTACAAATTATTTTAATACGCTACACAACAGACTATTACATTTTAAACATTATCAACAATCTTTCTCAATCTCTCATTTTCCGCCTCCAATAGTTTTATATACTTCTCCCTATATTCATCCGCATAATTGTGATGCTCAACTTTCGAGTTCGTTCCTTGTATCACTTCGTTATGCGCGATATTAAAAACCTGTGACGCATCGAAATTGAGTATCTGCGCCATTTCCACCTCCAATATCTCGGCAATCTGCTGGACACGGGAAATCGTCAGGTCTGTTTTATTGCGCTCTATATTCCCGTAGGCGCTCACGCTAAGGTCAAGATAATCCGCCATTTGCTCACGCGTGAAGCCTTTTAGCTCACGGAATTTCTTTATGTTGTCTCCGATATTTAATGTTTTCGCTTCCATATAGTTTAACTGTTTGTTTGTTTAGCTAAAGTAATAAAAAAATAGTCAGACTAACAAAATGACAGTAAAAATTTGCATGCTATCAGACAAAAATTATTTGCTTTGTGTAAGACATTTCAACCAATAAATCACAAAACACTT
>QFQM01000385.1 GCA_003243255.1 Flavobacterium psychrophilum
GCCAACCTGACGGATGAGGAAATTCTTGATAAGTATAAATCGGCAGATATTGTGTCCTTTGTTTCTACTTACGAAGGTTTTGGCATGCCCATCGTAGAGGCGAACGCAATAGGACGGGTAGTGATTACCAGCCGTATTTTGTCAATGCCGGAAGTGGCAGGTAATGCAGCTCATTTGGTCGATCCCTATGACGTGCAGTCGATACGTGATGGAATTATTAAAGTAATTACAGACGCCCAGTACCGGAATGCGCTGATCGCCAATGGATATTTAAACAGGCAGCGTTTTTCAGCCGAAACAATCGCTCTTCAGTATGCAGCTATTTATCATCACCTCCATTCAAAAGGCAGTTCATGATCGTTTGGGTCTTTTTTATATTCGCATTACTCTATCTGTTCCTGATGTGGAAAGCAGGAAAGATTTATCCTATTCTTCACCTGTTTCTGTTCGTCTATTTTATTCAGTATTTGTTTTCCACTTATCTCATCTATAATGTTTACGACTCGCTGAGATTTTACATGGAAATCAATCAGGAGAATTACTTTGGTTATACGGTTCCAGCGATGGTAGCTCTTTTTGCAGGCGTATTTATTTTTAATAAAGATGTCGATATCCGGAAAGCGATCTCCAAGATTGATCCTCAGCAAGCGGTGCGGCTTGGGTATATATTGATCTTTATATCCATCTTGTTTGAATTTTATCCTGTTTCTGGTCTAAGTTCGTTCACCAGGTATTTAAAGTATAGTGGTGCATTCTGCCTGCTTTTTGCTAACACCCGCATTCATATCTTTACCATCGTTGGTCTTTATATATATTTATTATTCGAGGCATTAAGTGGTGGTATTTTTATTGATTTCTTTGTATTATCCACCTACCTGTTTTTCTTTATTGTATTAAAGTACGAACTTTCTTTTCCTATCCGGTTGTCTTTTATCTTAGTAGCTGCACCTGTATTGATTCTGGTGCAAAGTGTGAAACGAGAATACAGAGAAGCAACATGGGGAGATGGACGTAAGGCAGGTACCGAATTGTTCACCGAACTGGCAAGGAAAAAGGCTGAAAAAGAAAAGGACAAATCGTTTTATGAATCGGAAGGAACGGTTCGAACTGTATCGCGGCTTACACAGGGCTGGCATTTGGGATTAACACTGAAATGGGTACCCACACGGGAACCATTTTCTTCCGGGGAAGAGCTTCTAACGGACATCACTTCTTCTTTGCTTCCTCGTGCGATATTCAAGAATAAGAAACTTGTAGGCTCTCAGGATAAATTCTTTAAATATACGGGTCATATTTTACACAACGAAACATCGATGACGATTGGTGTGTTGGGAGACTTTTATATCAATTTTGGTTGGGTAGGATCGATGATTGCACTTTTTGTATTTGGTGCATTTCTCTCCCGGTTTTTGTATTATTTTATTACACGCCATGTCATCCCGAATCCGATTAATATTATCTGGATGCCTTTTCTGTTTAACTACCTCATGCGGGCGAATAATGATTTCTACATGGTATTCAATTGTCTGTTAAAAGGCTTTGTTATTTTTTATGTTGTCATGTACATGGAACGAAAAATATGGCCACGCAAGAAGATCGTATTGAACTACGCCCGTTGAAAAAAAAGATATTTCTAGCATATCCGTATTACTGGCCACACTATAAAGCAGGAGGACCGGTGCAGTCACTTTATAATCTTTGTTCCTTTTTTAAGAACGATTTTACGTTTTACCTGATTTCCTCTGTTAAAGATATTGATGGTTCGGATTCAACAGAATCCATATTGCCAGATCAATGGAATAGCGGGCCGAATGGTGAGCACGTTTTTTACACTTCGGTTATTTCGTGGGCTGTGGTTGGTAGACTGCTGAACGAAATTCGACCCCATGTGATTTATGTTAATGGGATTTTTAACATTAACACTACGTTGCCGGCTTTGTATTATGGTAAACGGTTAAAAAGTAAAATCATCATTTCACCCAGAGGAATGCTGCAGGCGTGGGGGCTTGAGCGGAACAAATGGAAAAAAAGAATTTTCCTCAGGATGTTGTCTTTGTTCCTCGGCAGGCAAGAGGAATGGCACGCTACGGATACGCAGGAAAAAGAAGATATACTCCGCTATTTTGGTGAACGGCAAATTGTTCATGTTGCATCAAACATTCCCCGTGCCACAAGCGCACTTCATGCTCTTCCTCTCGATCGAAGGGGCCCGGTGAAGCTTGTTTTTTTATCATTGATTAATCCTAATAAAAATCTTCACCTGGTGCTCGAAGCACTCCATCAGTTTAGCCCTGATCAATTCTCATTAGCGATCTATGGTCCAGTTATCGATAAAGAATACTGGTCAGCATGTAAGCAAAAAATGAAAGACTTACCTGCAGTAAGCTATATGGGGCCGTTGTTGCCATGGGAGGTGCCGCTCCAATTGCAACAATATCATTTTTTTATACTTCCTACACAAGGCGAGAATTTTGGGCACGCTATATTTGATTCGCTATCTGCAGGTGTGCCCGTGGCGATTTCAAAAAATACACCCTGGATGCACATCGATGAAAAAAAAGCCGGCTTTTATTTCAACACCATTACCCGTGAAGCCATCACCGGAGCACTCAGCGCTATGGCCGACTTACCGGAAGGGGTTTATTCGCAATACCGATCCAACGCATTGGAGTATGCTGCTGACTACTGGCAAGAAAAGCAGTATAAAAAAGAGTATTCATTTCTTCTATAGTGATTTCTTTACTACCCTGAATTCGGGTAATTTTGACCTGTCAATAAGCAATTAAAAACGAAAGATATCAAACCGGTGAAGAATCGTTTATTATGGGAAATCAGTATTGCCTCGGTTTTAGCTTATATTATCATCTATCTTTTTTTTTCAGGTAATACCCGGTTTGAAGAGCTCGCCATGGGTACCGAAACGGTGTCCTATCAGGCAACGGATAGTAGCCAGTTTCTCATTCATCTTCAGCATTGGGATAGCCTCGAAACGACTTCTCTGTTGGAAGGATGGAATAAGAGAGGTAGAAAGCCGGTTACTTTTTTTCTGGGCAATTCACAGACACATAGTATCAATCAAAAAAAGGAGTCAGAGGTTAATTTTATTGAACAGTTATTTGTTAATAACCAACGCAAGGGCATCGATGTGCTTTGTGTGAGTCAGCCGAATGCTGGGATGGAGCAGTTCTATCTTTCCTATATGTACCTGAAAAGCAGAGTGCCATTGAAAACGGTAGTGATCCCTGTGTTCATGGATGATATGCGGGAAGAAGGTATTCGTGCTGATG
>QFQM01000001.1 GCA_003243255.1 Flavobacterium psychrophilum
AGTTCTTCAACAGGAATGGCCTTTCCTTCGGCTATAAGTGTAGCTATAGGGTGGTAATCTTTAGGAAGCAGTTTCCCTTTAGCGGAGTAAAACTTATAGGCACCTGTCCATTTCTCGATACCTATTTCGGGTTTTCTGCCCCAAAGCTCTGCTGCTGCATGATTGTAAAAAGTAATAGTACCGTCTACAGCACAGGTATACATGGCTATAGGCAGCGTTTCGAGTACATTTTTATCAAAACCTATCTGGCAATAATTGTTATGGGTATAGTTGCCTGCAGTTAAAGGGGGCTGATTTTGCATGCGTAATAAAATGTGGTTTAGCTATCAGTAAATATACTTATTTTACAGCAATGCTAATTTAACTCCGCCTTTTTAACAAATCATATATCAGCACCTATAAGAAATGGGACTGCTTTACCGGCAAAGATATCTTCCAGTGCCGATACCAATACCGAAAACTTTGTTGGTTTTACGAGATAATAATCGGCCCCCAGATCTTTAAGGTCGGCAATATCTTTCTCGTGCGAAGAGGTAGAGTATACGATTATAGGCACATCTGCCAGACGTGGAATTTTTTTAAAGGCCACAATGCATTCCCTGCCGGTTACCATTGGCATATTAAGATCTACAAAAATGTAACCGGGAACCTTGTCACAGTTTTGCATCATTTCAATAGCATCATTCCCGTCTTTTGCCATGTCGCATACATAGTCGGCTTTAGCTTTTTTAAGTGCCAGGGCAAAGATTTCACGGTCATCAGCATCATCATCTACAAGAAAACAGGAGCCTGTGCTCATACTTTTTTTGGGTTTTTGGGATTTAATATGATTGGCGGGGGAATGGTGTCAAAATTAAACTAAACTATCCTAAAGACCCTGCAAAGCGTTAAAAAGTCGTTTTTTATCGACAAAATGCAAATCGTGCCGATAAAAACAATACTAAATTACTTTACTTTGTAAATATACCAATCTATAAATTACCATGTTAAAGCAATCTTTATTTACACTATTGTTTCTGATAACAGCCAGCCACTATAGTCTTGCCCAAACAGAAACAAAACAAAAACCAAAAGACACCATACCGAAAGAGGTGCGCTACAACACCTTTAAGAAATTATATATACAGATGCGCCAGTCTAAATCGCATCAAATTGCCGATAGTATTTCACAAGTATTCTTTTATAAGATTACTCCGGATATGACTCTTCTGGAAATAGCTAAAGAAAACAGGGATTACATGGAATGGACAAGAGCCAACCTCTCTAAAACACAATTCAGTACTATTGAAGAAGCCGAAAAAATGTGGAATGAATGGGAAGCTGCAAGAAAAATATCTATAGAAGAAAATCAGGGCTATTATGACTATTTACGTGAAATACGAAAGTTTGAAGGCGGAAATGAATTACAAATGAGCCTGATGAAAGAAGTAAGGGCATCTCATCCCGAACTTTATAAACGTATAAAATTGCCTTATCGCCCCACAAAAAAAGAACTCCTTCCAAAAGTAGGTCCATACAAAACTCATTAGTACCTATATGCTATACCGTAAACTATTTGCCCTTTTTATACTTTTATGCACCTGCACCTGCGTTCAGGGTTACGCGCAAAAAAGGGTTACTGATCGCGAAAAAAATACCGCTATACCCTATGCCCATATTTTGCTGGACAACAAAATATACAGCTATACGGATGAAGACGGGCAGTTTAAAATTGCTGCTACACAAAAATTTGACACGATAACAATTTCTCACTTATCGTATGAAACCCTATCGTTAAGCCATACCGATTATCTTAATTCGGACACATTTACACTCCATGAAAAAACAACTGTTCTCAACGAATTAAGCATCACTAATTCTAAAAGGAAAAGAAAGACTGAAACCCTGCTGCCCGAAAAAACCTTAAGAGACAAACTATACAGTAAAGACAACCACAGGCTGGTTTATGAAACAGGCATTTCTAAAAGAGAACAGGGCACTGCCGCTAATAAAATACTTATTTCTAAAGCGGTATATGTCCCTAACAGGAAACAAACTGAAAATGCTGTCATTAAAAAAATCATCCTTACCTCAAACCCCAAGAAAAAACAGGATAACGAACCCTATGCCCCCTTTTTGGTAAACCTGATGACTTTTGATACCATAAACAATATACCGGGTAAAAAGATTTTCACCCGGGATCTTACCGCGGGCAAAAGAAGGGGTGAGACAGTAATTATAGACCTCAGCAAAGAAGAATTGGTTACTTTTCCTAAAGAAGGGATTTGTGTGGTTGTTTCTGTGTATGACACGCTCTACTACACCGAAATAGGCAATATGACACCGCCTGCTTTTAAGCCCACATTAATACCGAATTCTTCTTCTTTCAGGGAATATTCTTTTGGCTTGTCAGGCAACTACTGGGATGAAGCCAGCTATAGCAAAGAAAGGATTCAGTGCCTTGGTTTTGGGATTGAGATTGAATATTAGCTTAATAATGGAAAGTACTGCATATGTTTTTGTTTATTTTTACTGTCCATCTGCCCTTGCGATGGGGTTTCATATTTTACAACTGCTTCTTAAACAACAGTGCTTCTCCGCGCTTTCCGGTTTCCCTGAAACCTAATTCTTTATAAAAATTTGCCAGAGCAGTATCCGCAGATTTTACCTCAGCCCATATCACATCATGCTTGCGTTGCGCAGCGATCTCAAAGGCACGGTTCAGCAGCTTTTGGTTGCCCTCATCGTTGCCTGATGGCAATGTACGCTCTATATACAACGGTTTTCCGCCTTCGGCTTCTTTAGGTATGTTTGCCGAGATAAGCACTATAAGTGCCAGTGGCTCTTCTACCCTGTCTTCATCTTCTCCGGTTACGTCAAAACTCATCAGCCATTCGGTAGTAAACGAATTGGCCTTGTTAAGGAAAGCCGAAACAGTGTTTTCCTTTTCAGTATCTTTTAGTTTTGATGCAGTATAGTAGGCATTAGCCATTTCAGACACTTTATAAGCATTCTCTTCGTTGGCAACTATAAATTTGGCTATGATGGGCATAAACAGTATTGAGATGTTAGATGTTAGTATTGAGATTTTAGATGCAAGATCATTGAGTTTATTTACCCGATACTATCTCACTGCTAAATCTCTTAAAACAAAAGTACAAAATACTTTTGCGAAGCAATTGCACTTTCAGGCCAATGTTTTGCACTGTTTACACATTACCGTAAAAATAACCCCGCCAGCTTATGCAAACGGGGTTTTTGATTTATGATTGTAGAATTCAGATTCCCAACCTCAGACTTCCATTTGAATGAAGCTTCCCCTCTCCTTTGGAGAGGGGTTGGGGTGAGGCCTACTCCTCCACAAACTTTAAATGCTGCGTCCCTTCCTGCGCCGATACATTTAAAAAGTAAATTCCGGCCGGCAGAACCTCAACGTTAATTTCAGGGCTATTGCCTTTTTGCGAAAGCACAAGTTTACCGGTCATATCAGTCACCGTAAGGTTTTCTATTGTACTATTTTCGGCATTTGCCAAAGTTATAGCTGATGATGCTGGGTTGGGGTAAAGCGTGACTGAACCAAAGACATTATCGTTTAGCGAAACCAGTTCTTCCTCCTGCATTCTCATTATAAACAAATCCTGAGGCGGATTTAAGTCCGGATTAATACCTGTACTTCCGGATAACAGAATCTTTCCATCTTCCTGCATGAGCAGGTTTGACACATTATAGCCTTCATTTTCAGCAAACTGAAATAACTGCCTTCCTTCAGGGCCAAAACTGTCATCATAATTACCATCGCTGTTATAGCGTATAAGGACTATAGACTGTAAATTTACAAATGTTACAAAAGGATACCCCGCCGAAAGTATTTTACCATCTGGCAACAAAATGGCATCGCCTCCCCTAAAGGCAAAACCGGGGAAAACAGAAGTCATCCTTCCCGAAAAGCCAAAGTTAGAATCAAATTGTCCATCGGCTGTAAGCCGTACCAGGTAATGCACTAATGCCGACTGCCCTCCATTACCTTCCGGATAAGCAGAACCGGAAATAACAGGTTTACCATCTTGCTGTAACAATAGCGAAGCGCGCGAGAACAGATTTACATTTAGTACTGTACTGCCATTGGTGCCAAAAGCAGTATCAAAAGTCCCATCGGCATTTAGGCGCGACACTATATGATTGTAAAAAGTACTGGTAGCCACCACAATTTTCCCATCCGGCATTAGCGCTATATCTTCAATATCTTCTACGATTTCATCCCACGGATCGGGGGTAATAAAGTCAAAATCAGTAATTGCCCTGCCGTCTACACCAAAAGTACTGTCCGGAGTACCATCGGCATTAAAGAGATAAAGAGCAAAACCCTGATACCACCCTGCTGTTTCAGAATAAACATTGGTCATACCTCCTGCCAGTATCTTGTCATCAGGCTGTATAAGCAATGAAGAAAAACGGCCTGTCATGCCAAAAGCTGATCCCGGCTCAGCAAGTAGTATAAGGCCATTATCTCCAAATGTGGCATCCCGGGTACCATCAGGATTGTAACGGATAATAAGTGCATCATGGTCTAATACCGACGTTTGCGTATAGCCTGCAATAATTATTTTTCCATCACTTTGAACTTTTACACCTGAAGCTCTTGTTTCGGTATTCATATGTTCTGTAACCACACCTGCTGTGCCAAAGTCAGGGTCTAAACTGCCATTATCAAGATAGCGCACAAGCGAAATATAACTGTAAGAGCTATTTGTTGCGAGCCGATTGAAGCCCACTGAAAGAATTTTGCCATCCTGCTGGATTTCAATATCCGAAGAGCGTTCGGTATCATTATCGATAGCTGTTACTGATATGCCATTGACTCCAAAATCCGGATCAAAAACCATTTGCTGGGCAGATACTACAGCCCCCGCAAACAAAGCCAAAATTATAAACTTAATTTTCATATAGTAATTAGTTAATTGGTTGATATACATAAAGTTAATAATAAAAATTAATGATTTACATTTCCAACGATTTTATAACAAAAAAAGCCCATGCTTTAGCATGGGCTCATAGTATCTTTTGAGATCCGGCTTACTATATCATTCAAAACATCAGACTTCGGACCTCCGACTTCTAACATTTTATCAAAAATCCCCCTACAAAATTCCCAAACCCGTTATTCTGCTGTGTATAATCAACTCTTTTGTCGGTCGCAAAGAAAAAATCGTTACTTTCGCAAATCGATTTTTTAGCATGCACAATAATGAGTAAGAAGTTTACTGAATATAAAGGACTTGACCTGCCTACAGTGGCCAGCGAAGTACTTAATTTCTGGAAAGAAGAGAAGATTTTTGATAAGAGCGTAACCACCCGCGAGGGCAAGCCGCAATATGTATTTTTTGAAGGCCCGCCTTCGGCAAACGGGCTTCCGGGCATTCACCACGTTATGGCACGTGCCATTAAGGATATTTTTTGCCGTTACCAAACCCAAAAAGGATATCAGGTAAAACGTAAGGCAGGATGGGATACCCACGGCCTTCCGGTAGAGCTTGGTACCGAAAAAGAATTGGGCGTTACTAAAGAAGACATCGGTACAAAGATTACCGTAGAAGAATATAACGAAGCATGTAAGCGCACTGTAATGCGCTACACTGACGTATGGAATGACCTTACCGAAAAAATGGGCTACTGGGTAGATATGGAAGACCCATATGTTACCTACAAGCCAAAATACATGGAATCGGTTTGGTGGTTACTGAAACAGATTTACGACAAAGGCCTTTTATACAAAGGCTACACTATACAGCCCTATTCGCCTAAAGCAGGTACCGGACTTAGCTCGCACGAGGTAAACCAGCCGGGTGCCTACCGTGATGTGACCGATACCACCATCGTAGCGCAGTTTAAAACCATTGCCGATACGCTTCCGCAAGTGTTCTCAGGCTTTGGTGCTGTAGACATCATGGCATGGACAACCACTCCGTGGACGCTTCCAAGCAACACTGCACTTACTGTTGGCCCGAACATCGATTATGTTTTGGCTAAAACCTTTAACCAATACACTTTTGAGCCTATCAATGTGGTATTGGCTAAAAACCTTGTAGGCAAGCAGTTTGGCAAAAACTACGTTGAGACTTCAAACGAAGAAGACTTTGCTAACTACAAAGCCGGTGATAAAACAATTCCTTATACCATTTTGGCCGAAGCCAAAGGAAAGGATCTTGTAGGCATCCGTTACGAGCAGTTATTGCCGTTCGTACTGCCTGACCAAAATCCTGAAAATGCATTCCGTGTAATTTCGGGCGACTTCGTTACTACTGAAGACGGTACAGGTATCGTGCACACTGCCCCTACTTTTGGTGCAGATGATGCCAAGGTGGCTAAAGAGGCGAAACCGGAAGTTCCGCCAATGCTTGTGCAGGACGACAACGGAAACCTCGTTCCGTTAGTAGACCTTCAGGGTAAATTTACCAGCCATGTAGATACGCTGGAGAATCCTAACGGAGCTCCGCTGAAACTGGCAGGAAAATATGTGAAAAACGAATACTACGATGCCGGAACTGCTCCTGAGCGTTCGGCAGACGTTGAAATATCCATCTACCTGAAAGAAAACAACAAAGCCTTTAAAGTAGAGAAATATGTACACAGCTATCCGCACTCATGGAGAACGGACGAGCCGCTGCTATACTATCCGCTAGACAGCTGGTTCATCCGTATGACGGATGTAAAAGATCGTATGTTCGACCTAAACGACACCATCAACTGGAAGCCTAAAGCCACAGGTGAAGGCCGTTTTGGCAACTGGCTGAAAAACGCTAACGACTGGAACCTTTCGCGTTCGCGTTACTGGGGTATCCCGCTTCCTATCTGGAGGACTGAGGATAAAACCGAAGAGATGATCATTGGCTCTGTAGAGCAATTGTATAACGAAATCGAAAAGGCTGTTGCAGCAGGCGTTCAAACGGCTAACCCTTTCGCAGGCTTCAAACCGGGCGATATGAGCGAAACCAATTACGACCTTATCGACCTTCACAAGAATGTGGTTGATGCTATTACCCTTGTTTCTCCGTCAGGCAAAGCAATGAAGCGTGAAAGCGACCTTATCGACGTGTGGTTTGACAGTGGCGCGATGCCATATGCACAATGGCACTATCCATTCGAGAACAAAGAGCTTATCGACAACAACGAGTCATTCCCTGCTGACTTTATCGCAGAGGGTGTAGACCAGACCCGTGGATGGTTCTATACGCTGCACGCGATAGGTACATTGGTATTTGACCAGGTGGCTTATAAAAACGTAGTTTCTAACGGACTTGTACTAGACAAGAACGGACAGAAAATGTCGAAACGCCTTGGAAACGCAGTAGATCCGTTTACTACCCTTGCCGAATATGGCCCGGATGCTACCCGTTGGTACATGATTGCCAATGCTAACCCGTGGGACAACCTTAAATTTGACATTGAAGGTGTGGCTGAAGTACGCCGTAAGTTCTTCGGTACGCTATACAATACCTATTCGTTCTTTGCGCTTTATGCGAACATTGACGGTTTCTCTTATACAGAGCCTGAAGTGCCGATAAACGAAAGGCCGGAGATTGACCGCTGGATACTTTCTGAGCTTAACACGCTTATAAAAGACGTAGACAGCTATTATGCCGACTATGAGCCAACGAAAGCTGCCCGTGCAATATCAGACTTCGTTCAGGAAAACCTGAGCAACTGGTACGTGCGTTTATGCCGTCGCCGTTTCTGGAAAGGCGAATATGCACAGGATAAAATTGCTGCTTACCAAACGCTATATACCTGTCTTGTAGCCGTTGCCAAACTGGGTGCGCCAATAGCGCCATTCTTCATGGACAGGCTGTACAAAGATTTAACACAAGCTTCACAACAAGAGACTTTCGAAAGCGTACATTTGGCCGATTTTCCTGCATATGCTGATAACTTTGTTGATAAATCGCTTGAAAGCAGAATGCAGAAAGCGCAGACAATCTCATCGCTTGTACTTTCGCTAAGGAAGAAGGAGATGATAAAAGTGCGCCAACCGCTTCAAAAGGTAATGATACCGGTGCTTGACGAAAATCAGAAAGCCGAAATTGAAGCCGTTGCTGAGCTGATAAAAGCCGAGGTAAACGTGAAGGAAGTACAACTGATGGACGATGCATCGGGCGTACTTGTGAAGCAGATAAAGCCTAATTTTAAGGCACTTGGACCTCGCTTCGGTAAAGATATGGGATTGATTTCCAAAGAGATACAAAACTTCTCTCAGGAACAGATCAACGAAATAGACAGCAAGGGTGGCATAGAAATTGAAGTATCAGGAAAAAGTGTTAATTTAACATCTTTGGATGTAGAGATAACCTCGCAGGATATTCCTGGATGGTTAGTGGCCAATGCAGGCGGTATTACCGTAGCCTTAGACATTACCCTGACGGAAGACCTTAAGAAAGAAGGTATTGCGAGAGAACTGGTAAACAGGATCCAGAACATCCGAAAAGACAGTGGCTTTGAGGTAACCGACAGGATTAAAGTTACTATGAAAGACAATAAAATCTTACAGGATGCCGTTATGGCGAATGAGGATTACATTAAGAGTGAAACGCTTACCGACGAAATTACATTTACAGGAGATGTAGCTAACGGTACCGAAATAGAATTTGACGATATAAAAACCTTATTATTAATTTCAAAATAAGTTGACAATGGTAGATGAGCAAATACGATACTCTGATGCTGACCTTGCAGAGTTTAGGGAATTAATTACCAAAAAGATTGAAAAAGCTAAAGCCGATTTAGAACTGATCCGCAGTGCCTATATGAACGACCTTAACAATGGTACCGACGATACGTCGCCTACATTCAAGGCATTCGAGGAAGGCAGCGAGACCATGTCTAAAGAAGCGAACTCACAGCTTGCTATTCGCCAGGAGAAGTTCATCCGCGACCTTAAGAACGCGCTGATAAGGATTGAGAACAAAACCTACGGCATTTGCAAAGTGACAGGAAAGCTTATCAACAAAGAGCGCCTGAAACTGGTTCCCCATGCTACAATGAGCATCGAGGCAAAAAATATGCAACGATAATATACTGACCGCCCCATGAGGGCGGTTTTTATTTAGTCTAGGGTTGATTCGGTGATTTGATTAATTTGTTGATTTGTTCTGCGCAGTATTGTCATTGCAAGAAGGAACGACGTGGCATCCGAGGCTGAAAGCCGAACGGACGAAGTAATCTCTTTATTGAACGCGGACCTGCCTGCCGGCAGGCAGGTGACGCAGATTTGGGCGGATGAACACGGATTTTCCTCAGCCCTAGCCCCCGATAACTATCGGGGCTCCAAAGCAGAGGGGAACACTCATACTCTGCACGATTGCTATTGGGTTTGAGTGAAGCTACACCCTCTCCTTTGGAGAGGGCTGGGGTGAGGCCAGGCAACAGTGGCTTCCCCTCTTTCGGAGAGTGTTGCGCCGCGGCGAATGGGGTGGTTTACTTTTCTACAAATGAACCACCCCGGCTTTCAGCCACCCCTCCGGAGGAGGGGAAACCTATCGCACCCACTCACTCGTTCTTACAAACCCAACACCGATAAAATTTTAACAGGATTAATTTTATTTTACTATTATTGTATTGCTAACCAATACTATATATGAAAAAACTATTACTCCTATTATTGCTGTGCCCTGTTTTGGCTATGGCCAAAACCATCCTTCCCGGCACGATTACCTTTAACGACAACACTACACGAACAGGCCTGATAGAAATTCAGGACGACCACAAGCAGCAACGCATCTTTTTTAAGACCGACAAAAAAGCCCAGAAAGAAACCATTTCTATTGACGACGTTCAATTTTATGTGGTGACCAACGAAGCCAACGAAAAAATTAAATTCTACACCCTAAAGCTGGCTGTTGTTCCCAACTTCAGCACGAAGTATAAGATCTCGGATAAAAAATCGTGGGTACGCCTTGAGAAAGCCGGGGAAGTAAACATCATAACGGCATGGAATGCCAAAGGGGCCGTATATTACCTGCACAAACCCCACGAAGACTTTGCGCGCTACCTGATCACACTATATGGTGAAAACGGCTGTTGCAGCCACTTTAAGATGTTTAAGTTTGACATGGAAAGGATTTTTAAGGATGACTGCCCTGACCTGGTAAAATCACTTGACACATTAGATAAAGACGAGTTTAGAACTCACGGACCCTTTTTGGCAGCGATACTTTTTACGCAATATTGCGATATACATGAGTAATCTTTAGAAGCTTTTACACCTAACTATAACCAACTAATTTAACCATGAAAAAATTACTTTTTCTGCTATTGCTATGCCCTTTAATGGTTATGGCGGAAGATTTCTATCCTGCAACCATAACTTATATGGATGGCACAACCCGTACAGGATTTGCAAACATTCCCGCAATGCAGATTTACAAACTTAAATTTAAGGAAACCGCAAAAGGGAAAGTCGAAAAAATCGATAATTCTTTGCTTAAAAGCATGGAACTTATTGATAAGAAGGGTAAAAAAATGAGTTTTGTCGCTTTACGCTGGAGTAATTGGAGCAACTGGTCAAAAAAGTTCATTTTCGATGAAAAAAAATCCTGGGCACAAATCATAAAACAAGGTAAGGTTAGCTATGTAATTTACTATAGTTATGAATCCGTAAATACACGGGGAGGCTACGACAATCACATCTGGATAGAGGGAGACGATTTTT
Organism: Flavobacterium psychrophilum; assembly: GCA_003243255.1. Next base: position 10,682 of record QFQM01000001.1, read on the forward strand.
CTTATGGCTATTTCGTAACACTTGGAGGATTTACTATAAGCGTTGGCTATTTTGATGCATTTGAAACCAAAAGCAAGTTCATATTTGAAAAAGATTGCCCCGAAATGATAAAAAAGATAACTAAGAAAGAATTCGAGAAGAAAGGAATCGAATACCTTACTGAACTCTACGACGAAAACTGCGGCAGCACCAAATAAATAAAACGGCTCATTTAGAGCCGTTTTGTTTTATATAAATTATCCCCTGATTACAAATTCTTCCGACTCCTGCAAAACGCGGTGGTTTTTCCAGTCGTAGGTCAGCATTCTTTCAATTACTTCGCGAAGCTTATCCATGTTGCATGGTTTTACCATATAATGACCTGCCCCATTTTCTTCTGCCTGACGGATATCAAGTTCGCTGGAGCTGGTAGAATAAACTACAACAGGCAATGATCTTAGTGCAGGAAACTCCCTTACACGCTTAAGCGTATCAAGTCCGTTAAGTATCGGCATATTAATATCCAGGAAGAGTATATCGGGTACATCGCCGCTTTCTTTGAGTCGGCTGATAAGTTCCTGTCCGTTAGAAAAAACAGTCAGATTGCAATCGGCAGATATATCCTGCAATGCAAGTTTGAAGAAAAGAACATCATCGTTATCGTCTTCAGCGAGAAAAATATTTTTAAGGAGGTGTTTCATAACTATTCTGTTTAGGTTACACTAAAAGATAGCTTCTAAAAGAATAGCCATGCTAGGAGTTAGACTGATAAAAAGTAAATTTTGGCATTAATTGCTTCGGTAAAGGTACGCTTTAATATCTACCAAACGAGGATTAATTGTTAAATTATTGATTTTTAATACTTTTACTCTGTGAAATACCATTTACACATGACTAAACACCCAAAACATTAAATACTCTAGCACCTCCGGAAATGAGCCGCCTTTATTCAACTTTTAAAAAAGTAATCGCAAGACTTTGGAGTGAAGCTTCAGATCAACAAATAAACTTTTCCCAAATCCGCATTCAGATAGCATCCATATCAATAATTCGATTATTTTTGCGTGTAAAATTTAAAGAATGTCCTTAAAGAAAGCCTATCTTATTGTCATACTGGTACTGATAATAGACCAACTGTCAAAAATCTACATCAAAACCAACTTCATGCTTAATGAAGAGGTACTCGTTTTTGACTGGTTCAGGATACGCTTTATAGAAAATGAAGGCATGGCATGGGGTGCCAAGATTCCCGGCACCTACGGAAAAATATTCCTTACCCTTTTCAGGATCGTAGCTGTAGCAGGTATTGGCTGGTGGCTCGCCGATGCGGTTAAAAAAAACCAGTCAAAATACCTTATCGTTTCGATAGCGCTTATACTTGCCGGAGCTTTTGGGAACATTATCGACTCAGTATTTTACGGAGTGATATTTGATCATAGTGTTGGCCAGGTTGCTACACTATTCTCTGACCATCCTTACGGAACCGTACTGCACGGTAAAGTGGTAGATATGCTGTACTTCCCTTTATTTGAAGGTACTTTCCCGGATTGGTTTCCTATTTGGGGCGGTGAGTATTTTAACTTCTTCAACGCTATCTTTAATATTGCCGATGCCGCTATCTCTATAGGTGTAGGTATACTGATCGTATTCAACAAGAAAGCATTCGCTAAGTAGTTGATACGTGGATTTGGTTATTTGGTTATTCGTATCAAGTGCTAACGAATGAGTGAAGCTTCAAATAACCAAATCAACGAATAAACGAATAAACATTTTCAGGGGTAATACAATAATCCAGCGGTACATCAGTATCAAAAGCATCAATAGGCTCGGTTTCTGCCTCGAAAAACGACAGCCCTGCTGTTATCACATCTTTTCTGCATTCGCTCAGGAAACGGTCGTAAAAGCCCTTTCCGTAGCCTACGCGCTGGCCGTTGTTATCAAACGCCAGCAACGGCACAAACACCACATCAATTTTATTGGAGGGCACTTCAATACCGTCAACAGGCTCGGGGATTCCGAATTTGCTCTTAACCAGCTTAGTGTTATCTGTAAGCAGAAAATGGATCATGCGGTGCGTCTCAAAGTCAGATCGTGATACTATTATCTCTTTGTCTTTTCCGGCAAGAAGGTGCAGAATGAAATCGGTATGCACCTCTCGCTGCTCTTCCATAGTCAGGAACAGGTGAAAGTAGGTTTTATCCCAAATATCAAGCGACAGTACCTTATTGGCAATGGCAAGGCTTTTATCCTCTATTTCCTCTAAGGATAATGCCTGGCGAAGGTTTTTGTAATGAAGGCGAAGTGATGGTTTGTCCATGAGGCAAAGATAAGAAGTTTACAGTCGCAGTCGCAGTTTTCGAACGCGAACCTGCCTGCCGGCAAAGAGGTCTGCGTGTTCAGCAACAGTGGTTTCCCCTCCTTTGGAGGGGTGCCCATAGGGCGGGGTGGTTTAAACAGGACCAAACTCAATAACTATATACTGTTCGAGTTCTATCAAAACATTTGAAAGATCATTCCTTACTCTAAATTCTGATATCCTATAAATCCTAAGTCCCAACGAAGTAAGAAATTTATCTCTGATAGCATCATACGCATCTTTATCATTATGACTTGAACCGTCAATTTCTATAACCAAGCCAAGAGTTTTCACATAGAAATCCACAATATAATTACCTATAATTCTCTGTCGATCAAAATCAATTCCATAGAAAGAACCATTTTTAACCTGCTTCCAAAAAACAACTTCAGAGATTACTCCCATCTTCCTTAGCTTTTTTGCTCTGACCAATAAGGCTGCATTATAAGGAAGGTTTTGAACAAAGTTCCTGTAGATTGGAACTGAATTGATTTCAACTAAAATTTCTTTTTGCATAATTTGAACCACCCCGGCTTTCAGCCACCCCTCCAAAGGAGGGGAAACCTGTTAGTACGTTAAAACACCTAAGATAATAAATCCGTCCAGATCCGCGTCCATCCGCCCAGATCCGCGGCATCCGCGTTCCATCCCCAATGTTAAGTTTTCACTCCTACCGCAATCCTTAACATTGAAAACCTGTTTTTTCAGTTTTCCTGTGTTAATTTTGCGTTAATTAAATGTAAATTCTAACAACAAGACCATGAACAGGACTGATTTAAGACTGGTGCAGTACTCAGTAACACAAAAAGTAAAATCTAAGAAAAGTAAGAAATCAACTTCTAAGAAAGTAAAAGCAATAGGCTACTTCCATATTTGGGGTGCTAATGCCGACAAAAAAGGAAATGAGAAATTCTATGCGCTTGTAGAAGACGCTAACACAGGCAGCCTTACAGAAGTTGCGCACAAAGACGTTCGTTTCCTTACTGAAGACGAAGTTGAGATGCTTTACAACCAGGTAGAAGAAATACTTCTTAAAGAAGAGGTTGTTGCCGAAGGCCCTGCTGAAGAAGCTAAAGCTGAATAAGCCCACACGCTGTCCTGAAAAAATATAAAACACACGAAACACAAAATGCCTCCTTCAATGGGAGGCATTTTTGTTGATTTGGTTATACGGTCATTTGTTGATTTGTAGCTTCACTCTTGCTGTCAAAGCCTGAGTTGATCAAATTAACAAATAACCAAATCCACGCATCAACTTACTCTACCTTCTCATACTCCAGCGTACCCAACAGGGGCAATGAGATAACTCTTTTTTTAGCATCGAAATACTCCACAGTAAAAGTTTCGCTTACAATCACGCCTACAGTGATAGTAAGCTTTTTGTTACTGTCTGTAAGTTTCCAATGGCCGTTGTGCCTATCAGCACCTATAAGGCTGTGAAAATCACCATTAGCGTCAAATACCTGGTATACTTCTGTTGTTTTAAATTTTTCCTTAATGTCTTTTTCTTTGCCTCCTTTAGTAAATTTTACCAGTTTCCATTTCCCCACAAGTTCGGTAGCGGTTTGGGCGTTAACTGTTGTCATCGTAAATAACAGAGCAACAAATGCGAATAGTTTTTTCATGGTTGTATTTTTATGGTTTAGAAGGTAAATATAAACGCTAATCACTTATGTAAAATTCTAATTTAGAGAGTTTTAACACAAATATAGTTATAACACACAACACGGATTACTCAGATTTTCACAGATTAAAAACTTGTAGCTATATTTGTTTAGACAACAAACACACCCCTAACCCCTCTCAAGAGGGGAACAGCTTCACTCAAACCCTAAAGCAAGAGTGGCGGACAAGAGTAGGAGTTCCCCTCTTGAGAGGGGTTAGGGGTGTGTCATCAAATAATCTTATAAAAATGAAAATAGAAATATGGAGCGATATCATGTGTCCGTTTTGCTACATCGGCAAAAGGAGGTTTGACATGGCTATGGAGCAGTTTGCCCATAAAGACAAAGTAGAAGTAATATGGAGAAGCTTTATGCTTTCGCCAGAGCTGCAAACCGACCCTTCTAAAAACATCAACCAGTTCCTTGCAGAGCATAAAGGTATCTCTGAAGAAGAAGCTGCCGAAATGAATGCTTATGTAACCAATATGGCTGCCGAAACAGGGCTAACCTACAATTTTGACACTGCTATACCGGCCAATACGTTTAACGCACACAGATTCATTCATTTTGCTGCCGACCACGGAAAGGCTGCCGATGCTGAAGAAAAACTGTTCGCGGCCTACTTTACCGAAGGCCGTAATATAGACGATGCATCTACCCTGGTAGACATTGCTATCGAACTTGGACTGGATACTGATAAGCTGGCGCATGCCATGAGCAGTAACGGCTATGTTCAGGAAGTAACTACCGACTTGATGCACGCACAAAGCGTAGGCGTGCGTGGCGTACCTTTCTTTGCCTTTAACCGAAAGTATGCCATCAGCGGCGCGCAGCCGGTTGAAGCCTTCTTAGAAACACTTGAAAAGGTATTTGCAGAGGAATAAAAATTTCGGGTTATTGGGTTTCGAGGTTCAGTGTTAAACCCACAACTCAATAACCCGATAACGCTTTATGGGAGCGTTTTTTTATTAGCAGCAAGACATTTTATGTATTCCATAATCATGTCCCCGTCGTTTACATCGGCATTATAAGTGCCTATTATTTTGCGTACGATCTTACTCTTCTGAAGTTTTTCGAGCGTACTGTCATCAATTTTTATACGCGGCCTGGTAGTAAGGTTATAATTAGCCCCTACCTGAGTCACATCAATTACCGCATCCGGAAAACTAAGCTTTTCGCCATTTTCCAGCTCAAGGGTAACTCCTTTAATATCTTTCTTTTTAAAATTGGTTGTAGTAATGGCAACCCTGAGCTTAAACTGATCGTCTGCCGTACGGAAAAGGCACACATCTTCAATAAATGGGGTATGTATTTCGTCAACATAGCCTTCAGCGGCAGATATCCACTTTTTGCCTTTCTCCAAACCATTGCAAAAATACCCTTCGGGAAACTGGATGCCTCCTATAACATTAAATACAAAATCTTTTTTAGCACAGGTATTATAGTCATAATAAATAATACCGGTTTCAGGACTTTCGAGCGTTAGTACATAGTTCGTGTAACGCGGTTTGTAATCAACAACCTTAAATGTTTTTCCAACAAGCGCGGCAGTATTGGTATACCGGGATCCTTTGTTGTAAACCGACCTGATTTCGGGATCGGTGTAAAATCCTTTGTAGCCTAAACCGGCTTCAGAGTCTTTTAATGGGAGTACCTTAAGTTCTTTACCCTTTAATAACTGAACTTCCTTGCCCGGGAAGTTTTGAGCAAACGTAATTGTAGTGAGTAAAGAACATAATAGCAACATTACATTCTTCATAGCTTTTCTTTTTCTTTTTTTGCAAATATATTTTGTTTAAGTTTTTTTAAATAAAAATATTCCTACTTTAACATTTTGAAAGAAAATAGCTGCATTTTAGCAGTTGTTTTTTGCTTTTTATCGATGTAAAAGAATATTTCTATCTGTTATTAACTATAACAGCTTTATAAGATTTTTCCCTAATTTATTTGCATATTAATTTGTTGATTTGGTTACCTGCCTGCCGGTAGGCGGGTTTAAAGCTTCAATCATCCGCTAATTAACCACAAAGACACTAAGTTTACACCAAGAGCACAAAGCTTTGTGTAACGATAGCTATCGGGTTGGGTAAGGCCAATAAAAAAACGCAGCAATTGCTGCGTTTCTATAGTATCATGAGTTGAGGCTTCCGAATCAACAAACCCGCCTACCGGCAGGCAGGTAACCAAATCCACAAATCAACTTCTTAATATACACTCTTCTTGCTCACTGTCCTGTTCACATCAATTACGTAGAATAGTGCCTGAATGTCGTTCATGTGCAGGGTAAAGTCGGTAAACTCCGGGCTGTCGTTAAGGGAGTGGCAGGTAATGGTACCTTCTTCCACATTATGGTCGATGATTTCTTTAAGGAGCGGCATTTTGCTTTGGGTAGTATAAATAACCCAAAACGGAAAATCTCGGTAACGCAGCTTACCCTGCCAGTGAAGGCGTTGCAGCTCGCGGGTAGACACGATGCTGTTTCGGGTAATGGCATTGCTGGATCCGTCGTCCATACTGTCGCCATTCACTCTAAAAGCGACATAACGCCCCTTTACAGGCTTATCAACCAGGATACCATGCTGGCTTAAGTCCATTAAAAAATCAGCATCCTGATAGGTACTTAAAAAACCCGCCTGTACGTTGAACTCCGCGAGCGGCATCAACATATAATACTGCCCGTTAGGCAGCTCTATGAACTTGTTGCCATTTTTGTTCTCAAAATCGTCGGTAAGCTTTACCAGCTCCTCATGCTTAACGGTGGTAAAGTTGACCCTGTCCTGATTAAGCACCTTATGTAATATTTCACTTTTTGATTTTGGGATAGGCTTACCTTTCTCATAGTTAATGATGGTTTCGCGGCTTGCACCGATAAGGTCGGCCAATTCTTTTTGGGTGAGTCCAAGTTCTTCGCGTTTTTGTTTAATCGCTAATCCGTCCATTTTCAAGTCTTTAGAGGCATTGTTAATAAAATCGCATACCTAAAGTGTAAAATTTAACCTTTGAACATTTTGCAATGTGGAATATTACACTTAACTTTGCATCATATTCAACAAAGGTACTAAAAAATGCACAACTTCAACATCCAACCCAAAGAAAAAGTGGAACTAAATGCCATAAACTCAGCAACACAAAGGCATTCCACCTCACAAAAAAGTTCAACAAAAGTGGAATATACCACTAAAAACGAACAAAATAAGACTTCAAACACCCCAAACAAGGTTACCGTTACTACCGTTACACACAGTGAAGAAGAAAAACAGGCAATATTACACTTTAACCGCGACAGAAGGTTTACTATTACCGAATAGTTGTCAGTTTCCGGTTGTCGGTTGTCAGACCAACAGCAACTCTAAAATCCAACAACTGACAACCATCAACCGACAACAAAAACTAAAAAAGAAGATCCGCAAATGCGAAGCCCGCATCCAAAACCTCAAAACCCTGCCCTACTACACCGTCTTTAACCAACGGGCCCAACAGGAAAAAGACATCGCAAAGGCAGAGAAGAAGTTGAGGAGTTTACAGTGTTCAGTGATCAGTTTGCAGCTTACCTACCAGCAGGCAGGTCGCAGTATTCAGTCACAGTGAGCAACGTTCTGTCATTCTGAACGAAACGCAGTGTAGTGAAGAATCACTTTTGGAATTTGAAGAGATACTTCCTTCGTCAGGATGACAGAGTACATCGGACCTCCGACCTCCGACTTCATACATCGGACAAAAAAACATCAATCTTTCAATTAAAAAATAAAAAAACCATGACAATCAAAGGAACTATCGAACACATTGAGTACCGCAACACAGCCGGTTACGAGAAAAAAGTAGTAACGCTTATTCCCGATCACAGGCAGCGTGCCTTTGTAGAATTCCGTGGCAGGAAAATGGACGACCTGCACGGCTACAAAGAAAACGACGAGATACAGGTAAACGTACTCCTGGAAGGCAAAACCTCTAAAAACAGCGGTATACAGTACAACAATATGGTAGTAACAGAGGTAATTTCAGTTAACAGTTAACGGTTGACAGTTAACAGCACCCCGAGCAACCGTAAACCGTAAACTTAGAACTTAAAACTCAAAAGACATGGAATCAAAACAACAGGAATATACCGAAAAGATCTTAGATCAGTTACAACAGCTTTTTAGCGACGAAAACGAAAACAGGATTAACATCAGCGAACTGGAAGACAACGCCAATGCAGCCGACTTCTTTCACGCGCTGGCCAATCTCGCCCCTACCGTAGTGTATACCAAACTGACCCAAAAGGAAGTAGGCACACTCGACTTTAACCATATTGCCAACAGGCTGTGCTTTCAGAATTGCTTTGTAAAACAGGACAGTGCTCAGTCACCGTTAACTGTAGAGTAAGTTCTGTTCAAAACGTTTGTCATTCTGAGCGTAGCGTAGCGAAGTCGAAGAATCTCAGAATATAAACTGGAATTTGAAGAGATTCCTCCTTCGTCGGAATGACAAACACAACTGAATCATCAGACTTCCGACCTCTGACTTCGGACAAATAAACAAATCATCAAATCAACTTTTAGAAATCATGTACAAAATAAAAGGAATCATAACCGCCATAGGCGACATAAGAACGACCAAACTAGGCACTGCGGTACAGCAGCTGCATTTTGAACAGGAAACCGGCAGGATGTTTTACCCTTCTGCCCTGGGCACAAAAATCGACCTGCTGAAGGATATGCTGCCCGGCGATGTAGCCGAGCTGGAATTCCACATTTCAGGCTCAAAAGGAACGTATAACAATGTAATAATTGACAATTTGGTAAGAGTATAATGAAAGACCCGGCTTTTTTGTTTTACGGCAAAGATTTTTATGAGGGTACACGCACAATGCTTCCTGAAGAAAGAGCCTGCCTCGTCGATCTGCTAGTATACCAGCATCAGCATGGAGGACTTATTCCGAACAACATAAAAAGGCTGCAAATGTATTGTTCAGGAATAGATGAAGCCACCCTTAAGGCTACCCTTGAAGCTAAATTTGTGCTTAGCGATAAGGGTTGGCAAAACAGCAAAATGGAAGTACTTACAGAAGAGCGAAACTCTTTTAAAGAGAAACAATCATATAATGGAAAAGTGGGCAATTTTTTCAAAAAACTGCCTCAATTTTTTAATAGAAAAGAAATTTTGGATTTAAAAACTATGATTTCTAAGCTATTATTAAACAATGAAGAACTATATAAAAACTGGATAAGTCGTTATAAAGACCCGATCGCTATGCGTGACGCTATGCGTACGCATTTAGTAAATGGAAATGGAGATGCAATTGTAAATGAAGATACAAATGATAATGTAATTGATAATCGAAAAGAGGGTAAGGGAGAAAAACCAAAAATCGTTTACCCGTTCGACACCGAAACATTCAGTGAGCAATGGGCAATATGGAAAGACTACAAGGCAAACGAGCACGGGTTTAAATACAAAACCGCTGTTAGCGAACAAGCCGCCCTTAGCAGTCTCGGCACCCTCTCCAAATACGACGAAGCCACTGCCATAGCGATAATGCACCAGAGTATGGCCAACGGCTGGAAAGGTTTCTTTGAAGAGAATACCACACATGGAAGCACAAAACAACCTTCCGGCAAAGGCGAAAGCAGCTATAGCGACGCTTTCAAGCGAAAGATTGTTGGCCGTGTACAGTCCGGTTAACTGTATGCGCCACGCCGGGAAACTCGCTACCATTGAGGATGCCATGAACAGCCCCGCCCCCACCCTTGGCACCCTTCACCGTGAGAAAAGCCGGGATTTTACCATTGGGCTGGTTATGGGTTGGCTGGTATACCTTAACGAACTGCTCGCCCTGCGAAAACCCATGAGCGAAGACCAGATAGAATTGTGCGCCATCGAGATAACCGACACGTTCTACAGCCTTAAGATGAGCGACCTGACCTATTTGTTCCGTCGCATTATTTCGGGACAATATGGCGAGTTTTATGAGAGCCTGACCATATCTAAGGTACTCACGTTCTTTAGGGATTATTTTGACGAACGATGCCGACAGGCAGCACAGCAATCGATGCGCCAGCATGCCGACTTTTCAAGTCAGGATACCTTTAACTATTCGCAGAACCTCCGCAGGATATGGAATGGAGACTCTAAAGGTTATTGAGTTTAGGGTTTCGGGTTCAGGGTTGCCACGATTGAGCCATTCCGAGTGAAGCTAACGGCATTAAACTCCGTGGCGTAAAGCAAATCGGAACTTGAGGCGTGAAGAAGCATCCGCTGTTTGAGGCGAAGCCGAGTTCGGATGGTTTAGTCGAAAGGTTCGATTTGTAGCCTAAGGAGTTCAGCCGTGCCTTTTTGTTTCTTTTGTGGCAAGACAAAAGAAAAGGCTCTTTGACATACTGTAAAAATTCAATTATTCCCTCATGGGAAAATTAAACCCTTTTAGGGTTATCCATACACCGCCTTTTGCGGTCATTCATCCGATTTTACAATACTGTAATCTGATTCTATAGGTTAATCTGCTAAAAAATAGATAGCTTTATACCATAATTATCAGAATACCAAACCAATATTTCAACATAAATCTAAATCCAACTAACCATGGCATTACTAACCAGAACACAAATAAAAACGGTAGTTTTAAAGAGTCTTAAAACCATTGCCGATCTGCCCGAAGACCCTGAGGCAGCTACTTTTGCCGCTTTTGATAATTTTCAGAAGCACGTTTTCCTCTCCACCCTTAAAGGCCAGATAAACGCCCTGCCCTACTACATGAACGACGGCAGCACCAGCTATCTCGCTTATTATAACATTAACCTTACACCCGACTCTACCGACGAATGGCCTACCGTAGCCGACTGTATTGACTGGGTGAAAGAAAATCAGAGAGTTGTTTACCTTTAAAACCATCCAACATGAAATACCTTTTTTACCTGCTCCTTGCCCTTTGCATACCCTTGCCGGCATTGGCACAAACCGATATTGTTACACCCACTAAAATTTCCCTTATCAAAAACACCGTGGGCGAAGCCAGCATGTCTATCGACATTCAGCTGGATATCAACAAAAACGAAAGCATTGACTTTGACCACTGGATAAACCACCCCGAAGACAAACCTAAAGTTTCGCTTCAGTATGGCGACCGGAAATCAAACTGTCCGCTAACGGTAAGACCCGAAGCCTCGGCAAAGAATTCGATAGGGTTTATCGTAAGCGGATTTACCGAGTCGACCCTCGAGCGTTTTTTAAACCGCGATCACGACAACCAAATAAAACTGTTGGTAGAAAATGACGTACGGGTAAACCTCCTGCACATGTCTGACACTGTGGCAACACCGCATCTTTTGGTCATTAAAGCCGATGTGCTCAATAAAATGATAAACGACCAGCTTACCATTACGGCCGACGACCGCAGCGGTTTCCTAACCTCTCTGAACAACTTTTACTACTACCAGAACAAGGTCGATTTTGGGGTTCAGCCCTCGCAGGACACCGTAAAAACCAGCTATATCCTAACCATGAAGCTGCAAAATGCTTACAACCGCAAGAACTTCCTGAAGTGCGACGACTCCAAAAAAGGCACTCCCATATACTGGAGCCTGGATACGCGCCTGAGTACCGAGTTTAAGGATTCGCTAAACTACATTAAGTTTTACCCCGTTAACCTGATGTGGGAGAACTACAGCAAAAAGATTCCGTTCCAACTAAGCGTAAAGGCAGGGCATGAATCGAGTCAGGATTTCATCAGCAAAAGAGCCGCACTCGATGCCTCGATAACCTTCATTACGCCCAATGCCATAAACCTTACCACCACCCAGTCCAACCGTTTGCGCCTGAAACCCGTAATCACGGCAGGGATAAAAGGCTATTATGACTACTCCAACAACGTGGAAGCCTTTACATCGGGTCAGCCCCACGTAGACGGTTACTATTACGTACCGGTGTTTAACAACTATGCCATCATCTTCGAGGGCACTGCCTTTTACGACCTGAGCACTGTTCGTAACCCCGAAAACAAGATACAGGGCAATTACTCGGTAACACTGGGTGCAGAGATACCCAAAACAGGCTTCAAGGCCATGTTTAAGTACGTAGACGGCAAAAGCGACATCAACTTTAAAGACGGCTCCGTAATCGCGATAGGTCTGTTGATGGATTTCTTCCAGGAGAAGAAGTAAGCGCTACGCGCGTTTAGGGTTATCGAGTTGCGAGTTTAGGGTTGCCACGGTTGCTTTTATACGTTTTGTCATTCACCCGTGCTGTCATTGCGAGCGGAGTGAAACGGAGCGTGGCACCCGAGGCTGAAAGCCGAACGGACGAAGTAATCTCTATCAACTCCAATAATCATAATTAGAACGCGGATTTTCTCTCACAACACAGCAACAGTGGTTTCCCCTCTTTCAGAGGGGTGCCCGTAGGGCGGGGTGTTTTTACAGTAAATCATTTGTTAGAAATTAACCACCCCGGCTTTCAGCCACCCCTCTGAAGGAGGGGGATCCTACTCATACCCATTTATGCTACCAACATCTTTTCCCTAACGGGAAATTACAAAACCCGAATATCCCGGAGGGATTTAATATTGGTAGAAAATGATTAGGATTGAGGAAGTTTTCCCGTAGGGAATGGATTAAAAAGCCCCTCTTCCTAAAATCTTAACCTTACCCCTCTTAACCGTGGCATCAAAATTAAGATTGGTTTCCGTTTCAAAGAATCGGTATGTATCTTTTTCTTTCCACACAACGATGCGGGGATTAGTAACGGTACGTGAAGTTTCGTCGATTTTGACTTCAAAGTTGGTTTTGGCAAAAGTTATGGCCTTACCGTAAATCTTTATGTTATTGCAAAGTATTGAAGCATCGATATTTCCTTCTTTGCCAATATAAAAAGTCAGTGAATCAGCAGGCCTTTTACTTATGTTAAACGACTTATCAAACTCAGGTGTGTTGATGATTTGAAGGATCGCATCGCAGTCCTTTACCACTGTAAATTTTATGTTAAACATTCTGTGATAGTGCGCACTTCCTCCTCCAACGAAATGAACATGACGATGAGACGCATAGCCTTTTGCTTTTACATATTTACCCAGATACTTTTCAGCTTTAGCTTCCTCAATATAAACAGGTAAACTATCCAGCTGATCGATGCTGTACCATATGTAACCTTCCTTTTTCTCTACAACCCCATAAATGATGGTCGGTGTGCCTAAGGGAGTTCTACAGGAGACAATAGCAAGGAGAAAGAGGAAAAGGAGGTTTTTCATTGGTTATGGTTTGGAAGTGAAGATAGGGAAAATGTTTTTCCGTAACTCGGATTGAGCAACTCGTGCCTTTAAGTATTGAAAACAAGCATCACGTTCGGACCTGTGGGAAGAGGCTGAAATGCCTGTTAATTTTATTTGGAATGACTAAAATCCTCTGTGATACATTCTAAGAAAAAAATCTAAGACTCTAGTTTGCTTAATTTAAAATAAGATTTATAAACATTTTTTTTTAATTTCCTATGATTATACGATTATACACGCATATCACAATTGTTAATAACTATAATAAAAAAGTTGATAACTTCGTTTTTTTTCGTAACTTTGCAACATGAGTATGTTTAGAAGTATCAACAACGAAAAAATTGGGTATATCCTGAATTATTTTGCATCTGACATCAAATGGCTGTCAATGACAAAAGCTTTAAAACTGCTATATCTTTTAGATGAAACTTCAATAAAAGAAACAGGAACACCTCTTACTTGGTTAGATTATAAAGTTTGGAAAATGGGTCCTGTCGCTATCGACATTTACAATGAAATCAAAAGAGAGGAAGTTATTTGCTATCGTGGAAAAGAACTTACGATAAGTGAATATATACGTCTTGAAAAAAAAGAAAACAAAGGTCGACAAGAAATTTATCTTCATCCAAAGATTAATTTTAATGAAGACTTATTCAACAAATATGAATTGGAATTGCTTTCTGTAATTGTATCCAAATTTGGTAATTGGCCAGCAGAAGAACTTATAAAATATCTTCATGAGGAAAATTCATTGTGGCATAAGATGGTAACAGAATATAATTTGCAAGATAATTTTGATAACGGAATAAATATTACCAATTATTCAATTGAATTTACAGAATTAATAGAAGATAATCCGATATTGATGATGGCGAATAAGTCATCTTTTGAAGCCCTACAATTCCAACAACGATTGTTAGACCATGCCAGCCACTGATATTTTTCAACATCGCCATTTATTGAGAATAGAAGATTACGAATTTCAAGATGGAAATGGTACTCGCGACAAGTATATGATTGTACTCGCGAAAAATGATACCGAAGCATTCGTTTTACATACTTTAACTACTTCAAATCCGAATGGAGTTAACCCTCCTAAAAAAGGTTGTAACCAAGCTGGCAAAATATCATATTTTTATTTCCCTAAAGATGATGTCGTGGGAGAAAATCACTTTGCCTTCCCTTCCGATACTTTCATCTTTTTTTCTGGAAATATTAGAAGAGAATCTTTGAATTCACTTTCCAAATATCCTTCGGAGAAGATTGAATTAAAAGATTTGTTAAATAAAGTAGAATTTAAATCTTTATTAGATTGTATGCTTTACTCTGATTTTGTAAATGCAGAACAAGCCGATATGTTAACAAAGGCAAAAAATTTAATATAAGAAACTTTTAGATTTCTTGTATTGAAACATTTAAATATTCCCAATATTTCCTTCATTATTAAAAAATGAACCCCGAAGCACTCCCCAAGGACGCTTCTCCCCATTTAAAAAAACCTACCCGCAAGGGCGTTAAGCCAACATACCGCGATACTTACCCAGCCGAAGCACACAAACTATGTTTGCTGGGTGTGCAGGACAGGGATCTGGCGTCCTACTTTGGCGTATGCCGTAAGACCATCCTGAACTGGAAAAACACCTACCCCGAATTTGCCGATGCCATAACCCGTGGCAAAAAGGCTGCCGATATGGAGGTAGCGGCTTCGCTATACCAGGCAACGCTGGACAGGATCATTACGACCAAGCAGGCTATTAAATGCAAGGAGATCTATTATGATGATAACGGCAAACGCGTAGAGAAGGAACGCGTGGAGGTCGTGGAAGTGGAAAAACACATTCCGGCCGACTTCCGTAGTCAGCAGTTCTGGCTCAAGAACCGCAACCCAAAGATGTGGAGCGACAAATATTTAGAGGATGACGACGAAGGTCCTAAAGCCATCTCCCTAAACCTGGGCTCCGGCCTCGACCCCTATGAAACTGCTGATTAAGCAGGAACATGCCATTTTTTTCCTGAAGGACAGCGTTACCGAGGAAGTGCTTTATGGTGGTGCTGCCGGTGGCGGAAAATCGGCTCTTGGCTGTTTATGGCTTATGGAAATGTGCCAGAAATACCCGGGCACACGCTGGCTTATGGGGCGCAGCAAACTGAAAACCCTAAAGGAAACAACCCTCAACACCTTCTTTGAGCTGGCAACGATGCTAAAGCTGGGCGGACAGTTCAATTATAAGTCGGCAGAACATATCATCCACTGGAAAAATGGCAGCCAGATCATCCTGAAAGACCTGTTCCTTTACCCTTCCGACCCGAATTTTGACAGTCTTGGGTCGCTTGAGATTTCAGGTGCTTTTATCGACGAATGCAATCAGGTAGCCTATGCTGCATGGCAGATCGTCAAGTCGCGTATACGCTACAAGCTCAACGAATACGGACTCATCCCTAAAATGCTGGGCAGCTGTAACCCTGCCAAAAACTGGACGTACAAAGAGTTTTACAAAACCACCAAAGAAGGCAGGCTCGCGCCCTATCGCAGGTTCATTCAGTCGTTGCCAACGGACAATCCGCACCTGCACCCCAGCTATCTGCAATCGCTCTTACGACTGGACAAGAACAGCCGCGAACGCCTGTATTTTGGCAACTGGGAGTATGACGACGACCCCGCAACCCTCATAGACCACGACAGCATTGCCGATTACTTTTCGCCCACCCATCTTTCGCCGCATGGCGTAAAATACATGACCATAGATGTGGCCCGCAAGGGTAAGGACAAGACCGTTTTCAGGATATGGCATGGGTGGGTGTGCATTAAACGTGAAGCTATTGCCAAAGGCGGACTCGACGAGGTGGTAGGCCGTGCACGGATATTACAGTCCAAACACGGTATTGCGCTATCGAACATCATTGCTGATGAGGATGGCGTGGGCGGTGGCGTAGTGGACTTCCTGAAATGCAAGGGCTTCGTTAACAACTCGTCACCCCTCGAAATGCGTGAGGGCACTGCTTTTATAAAGCCCAACTTTGACAACCTGAAGAGCCAGTGCTCCATAAAAATGGCAGAGATGATTACCAACCGACTGGCAGGGGAAATTTGCGACGACGACCTCGTACGTCAGACGACCGCCGAGGAAATGGAACAGGTCAAGCTTAAAGACATTGACAAGGACGGACGCAAGGGCATCATCGCCAAAGACCGCATCAAAGAACTCATAGGCCGCTCCCCCGACGAATGGGACAGCATTATGATGCGGTATTGGTTTGCATTGCGGAAGGATTATTCTGCTCGTGTTCGCATAGGTTGATTTGGTTATTTGTTGATGTGTTGATTTGAAGCTTCACTCTTACGAATGAACCCGTTGAACAGATTATCAACAAATGGAACACGGATGACGCGAATTTGGGCGGATGAACGCGGATTTCGCAATACATTATTAAGACCTCCGAGTGAAGCTAAGGCCTCAAACTCCGTGGCGTGAAGCAAATCGGAACTTGAGGCGTGAAGAAGCATCCGCTGTCTGAGCGAAGCGAGTTCGGATGGTTTAGCCGAAAGGTTCGATTTGTAGCCTAAGGAGTTCAGCCTTGAATTTTTGGTTCTTTTGTTTCAAGACAAAAGAACAGATAAACCCAAATAAACATCTCATGAAAAACATCTCCCTAAAACACTATACCCGCCTGCGGGATACTCTCGAATACGACCTCATATTGGAACATCTAAAACCGAAGAACAGCTTTGGCGGCAAGCAGATGAACCCCCACATCATGCCTTATGCCAATGTAAAATACTGCATACGGCTGCTGCCAAAGATTACCGACTGGAATGGGGTGCTTCAGCTCTTTGAAATATGTTTTGATATTGACGAAAAGACCTTTTGGAAAGCCTCTGTAACGGAATTTTTCGCAGCGCGCAAGTTTGTTGTGGAAGAGTTCGGGCGCATTATTGCCACCGAAAACAAGCTGCTCGCAACCTTAAGCACCGACAGTCACCTTTGGGACATGGCAGGTGCCGATAAACTGAAAGCCTACAGTGATACGCTCCCTTTATTGCAATTAGGGAAACAGTTCGGTCAATACCCGTTCGATCTGGGACGAAAACCTTACAGCGAAATATTCAGCCTTTTGGCACAAACCAAAGCCCAGAATGAAGTGGAGAATGAATACCGGAAAATTAGTAGGCAGTGATCAGTGGTCAGTTTCCAGTTTGGAACGTTCTGTCATTGCGAGGAGGAACGACGTGGCAATCTCTTTTTATTCCAATAGATTGCCACGCTTAATTTCATTCCGCTCGCAATGACTACTGGACAATTAAGGGACGCGAGTGAAGCTCCCATCAACCGACAACTGACAACAATCAACCAAAACTAACTCCAAGGATCTCGCCATAGGCAACAGCCGCTTTATGTACCAGTTCGGTCCAGTCGTCTGCAGCGTTATCGTCGGCACCATCGGAGATATATTTAAGGCACAGGAAAGGAATTTCCTCTGTCATAGCAATCATGGCAAGGGCATAGGCCTCCATATCGACTACGGTATAATCGGCAGCCGTATGGCCCATCTCGAAGTTATCGCCCGTACCGCAGGTAGCTGTTTTGAGTCCTGGCAGTTCGAGTCCGTAACCAAGCACCGACGGCAGCCCCGAAAATGGCGTTTCATACTTTTGGTAGCCCAGTGCCTGAACATCCATATCACGTTGCACAAAACCCGTACAGCACACTACCTCGCCCTTGGCGAAATGCGCGCTTCCTGCAGAACCCAGGTTAACGATAAGCTTTGGCCTTTTGGCGGCAATGGCTTTAGTCAGCTGATAGGCGGCATTGACCTTTCCGATTCCGGTAATGAGCTTTTCGTGTCCGTTAAAGACTTCGGCAGCTTCGGATGCCAGCGCAAAAGTGAAGAGTATATCATCAAAGGCAAAAGCCGTGGTTTCGTTGATAACGATCATGGTTGAATTTTTTGCAAAGATAACTTTTAATGTTTCGGGTTTACTCGTGAATAGTTTTCAGTCGCAGTCACAGTTTTCAGTTTTCAGTTTTTGAAGCGTTACTGTCATTCCGAATGCAGCGAAGCGGAACTGAGGAATCTCAAATAATTCCAAAAGAGATTCTTCGACTCCGCTGCGCTACGCTCAGAATGACATACTACGTAGAACAAATAATAAAAGTTACCCTCCCAAAGAATGCCCCGGGCCCTTTTTAAGCTTCGGATAGGTTTTGTCGATATTATAGAGGATTAAATGAGTAGTATCTCTCACCAAAAAAACGGTATCGCTTTCAACAGCAAGTACTTTACATTTATGTCCGTTTAAAATCAGTATTTTTTTATCGGCATCATAACTCCACAACATCGGATCATTAATGACGGAACCATCATTGCCAAAACGTGTGCTTTCTTCGTCAGAATACATGTACAAGCTTTTAAATTCGCCATCAGCATGAAATGTATAGTAATCACTAGGCCATTTATCGCCTTCTTTTTCTAATGTCTTGCCTTCTAAAACCACCCATTTGCTTGCTATAAGCTTCTTCTCCAAATCAGATTGCCTGTTGCAGGAAAACAGGGCAAGGGCAAGCAGTAAGAACAGCAGTTGTTTCATGGGATTGGGTTAAGAAGTAAAGCTACAAATTTTTCTGACTCACTGTAATCATAGAACACGGGGTTACCCTCCCAAACACCTACCCGGTCCTTTTTTGAGTTTTTCCTGAGTTTTGGTAATATCATAAAGGATAAAATCGATTGTATCCTTGCGCATGTAGATTGTATCTGCCTTAACGGAAAGTACCCTAAACTCATTACCATATATAATCAATTTGTCTTCTTCAGGTATATAACTCCAATTTTTAAGTTTAATTTTCTCACCATTAATAGCTATTGGTTGTTCTTCTGTATCAGAATAGACATCTAAATTTTTATATTCCCCGCAATCAAAAAATCTGAAATAAGCATTAGGCCATCTATCGTGTTCATCCTTCAATGACTTTCCTTCAAACATAACCCACTTACCACGTATGAGATCCTTCTCAAAATAAGACTGTGTATGGCAGGAAAACAGGGCAACGGCAAGCAGTAAGAATAGTAGTTGTTTCATGGGATTGGGTTAGGAAGTAAAGCTACAAATTTTTCTGACTTCACGAAATTCAGCAACAGTGGATTCCCCTCCTTTGGAGGGGTGGCTGAAAGCCGGGGTGGTTAATTCATCCTCATTTTATTAAACAAAACACCCCACCCTACGGGCACCCCTCTAAAAGAGGGGAATCCTACTCATACTCTTAAAGATTGCCGCGCTCAATTTCATCCTCCCTCGCAATGACAAAGCGGTAGTATGAGTAAGCCAGCCTAGTGAAGCTCCAAATAAACAAATAACCACATCAACAAATCAACAACAAAATGAAAGACATAGTACGCATACTCGAAGGCATAGCCCTCGACAACAACCTCGTGTATCATTACGGCAAAAAAGCCGCGCTGAACCTGCTCGACGGGTCGGCTGAAGCAGCAACCACCTATCTGCTGCACGAATTTACCAACCGCAAAAGCGAATACAACGACAGCGGAACACTAATAGTCGCTGCTAATTATGAAGGAAAGTTCTTTCTGGTAAAACAAAGCGATTTTGACCAGAATTACTTTGCCGAAGCCGGCAATGTGGAAACTTCAAAATACACACAGCACATAGAACCCCTTCTTGAAATATTCAAAACCATTGGCAACAGCCTTGCCTGTACCGGCATTGAGGTGAACCAATGGGACAACATTGATGTAACCGATGCGCTGGATGCTAACATGGACGGGCTGCTCTGCACCTATAAGCTTCGCATACCGGCAAATTATGAGTAGCACAGCCCAAATACTATCTGCCGAATTTGAAGCCCTTAAAAGCGATTTAATTGCAAAGTATGACGAACTCGGTATGCGTGCATCGGGACAATGGGCAGAAAGCTTATCGGTAGCGCTAAATGAAAACGGTGCTCAAATACTTCAGGAAAGCTATGGCGACCAACTTGAATTTGGCCGTAAGCCCGGAAAACAACCCCCAAGCGAAGCTATTGAACAATGGCTTTTAGCCAAAGGCATTGCGGCACGGCTGGAAAAAGGCATGACCGTGAGCAGCCTCGCCTACCTTATTGCACGAAAGATAGGCCGCGAAGGCTGGAAACGCGAACAGCACGGAGGCACAAACCTCATCAGTAGTGTAGTAACGCCCGAACGTATTCAAAGCATTATCGACAAGATTGGCGAAAGCCAGCTAAACGAATTCACCACTAAGATTTATGATTACCTGAACACCCTTCAAGCATGATAAAATTTGTAACCGACATAGACAAAGACAAGCTGCGTATGGCCTACAACAACGACATTCTCCGTTTTTACAGTGATGCCGAAACGCCCACACAGTATGCCGATATTGTACTGAATGAAGAGACTCCGTTCCTGTTGGAAAATATGGAGCCCAAAAAGCTTTTTAGTATACGCCTCTACCCTAACCCTGAAGGAAAGTTTTATGCTAACCTGCAGCCCTATGCCGCAGCATGCCTAAACACACGCAATTTTGAGGACACGCTGAACCCTTCACCCGAAGCGGGAAGCCCCGATAGCTTTACCTATAGCTTTTCAGGCGGTACGGTACTTACAGGAACATTATCCATCAACATTACCCATGTAGGCGGTGCTGTTACTAAAAGTACGCATCCCCTAACCTGGCTTGCCGGGACACAGCAGCATGGCGAGTATACACGCCTTGCCAAAACGGGTTTCGTGCTGCTTTCGCCTTCGCGAAAAGACAATACCAACGAATGGCCACTAAAGTACTGGCAGGGCTACCCGTTCGATTTTTCGTTTTATATGCCTTATAATCCGATTTTATTCCGACGTAATTTCAGCCTTAAGAACGAAACCAACCAACTAAGCCAGACGTTCAATCAGCAAGGTGCGGTTACGCGACTTGTTTTTTCTGATGGGCGTACCGATGAAACCCTCGAAACATTGCTGCCATTGGCCGAAGGCAAAAACAGACTAAAATTTGGCTTTACGCAGCCCAAATGGGCATTAGTAGAAAAAGTGCCTTACAAATGCGGTGTATACCTAAAGTGGCTCAATGCACTGGGTGGCTACAGCTACTGGCTTTTTGAAAATACCTATGCCATAGACCGCAGTACAAAATCGCTGGGTGAAATGGACAGGGATAACAACAATATTGAAAACAGCTTTGGGCGTAGCATATCTCTTGGGAAAGAGAGTCAGGACACCATGAAAATAATTGCCGAACTGCTTAATGAAGATGACCGACGCATTGTGGAAGGCATTCTCGACAGCCCGAAGATCTATCTGTTTACAGGGCAGCCTTTTTCGCAAAGCAGCTCCCGCGACTGGGTAGAAGTGACGCTTAAAACCTCAACTGCCCGACTACGAAACCCCAAGCAATCGCTCATCAATTTTGCTTTTGAAATTGAGTTACCAACACGTTACTGCATAACGATTTAGTCTAAAGTTTATAAAGTCGTAAAGTCTAAAGGAGCTTCACTCTTGCTGAAAAAGTCACGGTAGCAGCCCGCCTGCGATAGGCAGGTCACAGTTTTCAGTATTGGAAGCGTTCTGTCATTCTGACGAAGGAAGAATCTCTAGTAATTCCAATGAAATTCATTTGAACATTGAACCCAACAGCTATTGGGACAGATCCAGGCAGATAGTGCTAACCCATTTACCCTAAAAGCAATAGAGGCATAGCAATGCTACACCTCTACATTATGTAATTTAAGTTTAAAGCCTGTTATTGCTTTACAAAAACACCTGCTGTTTCTTCAAATTCTGCTCCCGCCGGAACAAAAACATCAATTTTGTTATTAGCAAGCTTTGTAAACATAAACGATGTAACACGTCCTCCAAGGTTATAAATTACAGTATAGGTACTGTCTGATACCTGTTCCTGAAGAAAATAATCCGGCTTTGCAAGCCCCTCTATGCTTTCTTTCCAGCATATGGAGTTTGTATTTGCCGCTGCATGGCAAATATTGTCGCCGCTAAACAGGAAAGTGTGAGGATACTCCTCTGTTGAACTCTCCGGTGCCCAGGCACCCTGTATCCATGACGGCGGATTAAAAGCACTTGCAGTATTTGCAGTGGTGTCTGTAGCCGTGCTGTCGTCATCAGAGCATGATGCGAGCAGCAAAGGCGCAATAAGTAAAAAGATCTTTTTCATAATATTGATTTTGCAATTTAAACTCAATATTATAAAATTTTTCCTATTTCCAATGTTAAGTTTTAACTGAACAACAGTAGTTTACAATAATTTAATATTGAAAAGCGACCTCCTAATATTTACTCTGTAACTCTGCTTCTTCGACTTTGCCACTAAATTCAATCTTTCAATAAAAATCACAAAATGCTCCTCTACATCAACAAACAGCTTGTAGACCTTGACAGTAACCAAACCATTGCTCAAACCAAACAGGTAAACGACCTGAACAGCCTCGAGAACCGGCAAACCAATTATACCAATAAGTTCAGACTGCCTAAAACCGCCAACAACATCCGTATTATGGACTTTTTGACACTGGCAGGAAACAACTCGGACATTCCGTACCAAAAGAACGAATGCAGCCTGTTTAGCGATAACGGCGAATGCTTTGTATACAACGGATGGGCAGTGATTACCGATGGTGGCGACAGTTTTGATGCTGTAATTTACGACGGCATCATCGATCTGTACAAAGCCATCGAAAACAAAAACCTTTCGTCTCTGGTACTAAAAGAAATTGAACATGCAAAAGACCTTGATGGTGTTGCCGATACATGGAACCCGGCACACGAATCCTACGGCAAATGCCGCTACATACTGGCCGATTATAATGGAAAAACAGGCTATACAAGAATATTGAATACAACCTATGCAGGTATTGACTACCTGATGCCATCGGTTAATGTGGCGTGGCTTTGGGACAAAATATTCACCACTTATGGAGTAGCATACAGTGGATCGGTTTTTCAAACGCAACAGTTTAAAAACCTGTGGATGACCTATCCTAAAGGACTCATAACCCGGGATGACGGAACCGAAATTGTAAACCTGACCTCGTTTTCCCCGGCGAATAGCTATTATGGTAATGTATTTGATTATTACTGGCGTACATTCCTTTTCAAATTTGCACCCGAAAATACCGACTACCAACAGTATTTCGACCTCGTAGGTGGTTATGCTTTTAAGGCCAAAGAAGCAGGGCATTTCAAACTGAGCATTAAGTGCAAATTGAACACCAAAGACAGTGTGCGCATTTTCATCAGCAAAAACATAAACACGACCAACAGCCCTACTCTAGATACCGTTGTTGAGCATAAGGTAATTACAGCCAATCTGCCTAAAAACACCGATTTTGAAGGTGAAGCCATAGTAAAGCTAAACGCCAGTGAAAGCCTTAGCCTGCTTATGCGACACAGGGACGGGACTGTACATGCGGTACGTTTCAGCGGCGATTCGGAGATTGATGTTACACTTACAAAGATAAACCCGGCAGAAATACAATTCAGTGAAGCATTTGAAGGCTTTTCGATAAGGGAATTCCTTTCGGAAGTACTGCACCGTTTTGGGCTTACCTTGTTCAGGGATAAATATGCCAACAGCTATGAATTCCTCACAATGCAGGAAATTTTGCAATCACCCGATACTGTAGACCTAAGTTCCAAATTTGCCGAAAAAACATCCGAAAATTATATCTATGGGAGCTATGCGCAGAATAACTGGTTCCGCTACGCCTATAACGACAAGGAAAACACGCATAACGACGGTTATATACCCGTGCGCAACCTCAACCTGCCGGAAGGCAAAGACATTATAAAATCGAAGATATACAGTCCTCAAAAAGAGAAATCGTCTTATCTGGGAACTACATCAAACGTATACAAACTCTGGGAAAAAGAAATTGACGATGGCACCGATGGTACACCTGCTATTCAGTATAAAGCGCTGGACAACCGCTTTTATTTTTTACGTTCAGAATTTGTAAATGACAGTATAAGGCTTCGCTTTCTGGCTACGCAGGAAACCAGGACCCAGCAATCGTACTGGAAAGAAAATTTCTGGAAGCTGTCATTTGAAGATATTGTTGCCGATTATTACCGCTCTGTTGGATACCTCCTCAACAAGTCGCAGGTAGTTGCCGCTTCGCTGCTGCTAAATGACAATGATATCGCCAATTTTGACTTTAGGAAACTGTATTACATTGAGCAGCTTGGCGGTTATTTCTTAATGAACAAAATAAGCAATTATGTGCCGGGTAAACCCGTAAAATGCGAGTTGGTACGTATCAGTTCTTACAGCCCGGATACTACTGCTCTACCAAAAGTTAGCATTAACAAAGTGGTTACCAACAATCATTATATCGATGTTTCTTTTACCACAGAGGGAAGTGTGCAGGCTATGGCATTGAATATCTCAAAACTCAGCGGGGAACCTATGCCGGGCCGTGTAATAGATCCTTCGGCATCGAGGGTAACCCATGCCATCGCTACTACAGGCTCTTACAATATTTCCATTACTGCCGACGGGTATACCACTGCCCCTGTACGCGTTAATATTCCCAGCTATAGTTCAGTCTTATTATCATGATACAGGAAATACACACCATTACACCACAAATTGACTTTGGCTTTGGCCAAACCGTAAAACGGGTAACGGCAGGAACACCCGTTACCATCTGGCTGTCTACCCTATACAATCGCGATGCTTATAGCTTTTCGCTTTTGGCACCGGGAACGGTTACCAAAATATCAGATTACGAATATACCGTAACACATAACACAGCCGGAGTATACAGCCCTATACTTACTGTAACCCATAAGGCTACAGGATTAAGACTTGAAAGCAATACTTTAAACCTTACTATTAGCTGATGCCAAAGAACATTGTAATAGCAAAACTGGATATAGACACCCAGGCACTCCAGGAAAGCATTCAGAAAACCGAAAAAGAAATAGACAAACTCGCCGAAAAGCAGGATAAGCTTATAAAAAAGGGCAAAGAAGGCTCAGACAAGTTCAGGGAAAACGCGAATGAGCTCAGCCTTCTTAACGGTACGCACCAAATGTTATCTAAATCGCTTACAGCCTCAGAGGCTACTTTTAATGATTACAAACAACAGGTAGCCGACTCATTTCAGCAGATAAACCTTTTTAACGGAGGATTAGGCGGATTTATAAGCCGTGCGCAGGAAGCAGGCGGTGTAGGTTCGCTAATGAAAGACTCCTTTGCCGGAATGACCGACGGCATTAAAGGAATGGGAATGGCCATGAAAGCGAACCCAATAGGCTTTATTATTGCTGCTGTTCAGGCTGTAATAGCCATTTTTAAGGACTTTACCCCTATTGTAGAAACGGTAGAACAGGCTATGGCAGCCATGAGTGCCGTGGTGCAGAGTGTAACCAATGCTTTTATTGGCCTGTTTACAGGTGATGCAGGCAGTTTTTTCAGCAGTATTACTACAGGAGCAGCAGAGGCTGCAGGGGCTGCAATAGAACTGAAAAAAGCCCAGCAGGAACTGAATAAGGAAATTGAACTTCAGAAAATAAAAAATCAGGAGGCGGCCGGCAGCATAGAGAACCTGATGGACAAGGTGAAGGATCAAACCAAATCGGAAGAGGAAAGGATTGCCCTTCTGGATAAAGCAACTGCCATTGAAAAACAAAACTATGACCAGCGTAAAAAACAGGCAGAGGAACTATACAATCAGGCGGTGCAGCAAATAGCCATCGGCAAAAACCTGACGCAGGAAGAACTTAAAAACCTTACTGAAAAAGGTGCAGCCTATGCCGCCGAACTGGCAAAACGAAAGAATATAAGTGAGGAAGAACTCAAAACACTAAGAGATGTACAGCTGGAACGCTCTAAAATATATGATGAGGAAAAGGGCATAACCCAAAAGCACACCCAGGAGCTTGAAAAAATTCATCAGGATGCCGAAAGACAGAGGGACGAACGCGAAAAGAAAAAAGCAAAACAAATACAGGATGCTATTGAAGGCCAACGACTCGAACTGCAACTACTGACAACCAATCAGGGCATAAAAGGAAAAGCCGCTATGGATGAACTGGCACTTGCCGAAGAGGTTGCTAAAAGAAAACGAAAAATTGCCCTTGCAGAATATAATACCACCGAAAAAACTGCGAATGACAAACGCAGGCTTGATCTTGCCAATGCCGAAATTACCAGGGATCTTTCCGAAGTTCAGGCTAAAACTGCTGTAAAAACAGCAGAGAAAGAAATCGAAATCTACAGGCAGAAGAACCAATCGCTTATAAAAGATGGTGAACTGATGTCAGACGCGGTGTATGCTAAAGAAAAAGAGCGTATACATGCTACCCTTGATGCAGAAACTAAATTCCTCATCACCAAAAAAAGCCAGGGGTTGCTAAGCGAACAACAATACCAGTCAGAGCTTGACAACCTGAAGAAAACGCACGACGCTGCCATTGCCGAAACCGATAAGCAAAAACAGGACGCAAAAAGAACCGCTATTGCCAAAGAAGCCGATGAGAAGGCCACCGCCTATGAAAATGATATGGCTGCTGCCGAAGGAAATTATCAGCAACAGCTAATAATAGAAGAACAACGCCATATAGATGAAGGGCTTAGGTTAAAGGCATTACTGGACGCTGATCTCATCTCACAACAGGAATATAATGCGCTCTCGGAAGCCGAGACAGAAAATCAGAAAAGAACAAAGCCAACATTAACAAGGCAGCTACCGATGCCAAACTGAACCTTGCCAACCAAACCTTTGGCAATCTTGCTGCCATTATGGGTAAGGAAAGCGCCGCAGGGAAAGCTATGGCAGTGGCTCAGGCAACTATCGATACATATAAGTCGGCAACGGCAGCCTACAGCGCAATGACCGGCATACCTATTGTAGGGCCTGCTCTGGGTGCTGTAGCAGCAGCAGCGGCTGTAGCGGCTGGTGTTGCCAATGTAAAAAAGATAACATCGACCAAACCGCCAAAAGCCGAAAAAGGGGCATTGTTTAGCATAGGCGGGCAACGCCATAGCGCCGGTGGCACTTTATTTACGGGAGCCGACGGTACACAGTTTGAAGCCGAGCAGGGTGAACTTATTGGCGTAATGAATCGTAATGCGGCACGTCATTTTATGGCTTTTAACAATGCCTTCCCGAGTGGTGGCGCATCGGCACCCAATTATTTTGCCGGTGGTGGGATCGTATCGCGGGAAATTGCCCAGCAAAACCTTAATACCGATGAGCTTGCCCTAAAGATAGCCGAGGCCAACAGGAACCTCCCTCCTCCGGTTGTTGCAGTTCAGGATATTGTTTCTGAAGGTAACAGCTATGTAAGGGTTAGGGATTCGGCTAACTTTTAAAAAAAGAAGTGCCCGGCGATTGCCGGGCAGCTTTATAATAGAAAACTCTTGTAATTATAGTTTTTGCAGACACTTGAAATATTCTTTTAGGATGCCTCCATCGTTTACAACCTTTTCAAACTTATTTAGTTTTACAGATTTTATCTTGTGCTGGGTTAAAAGCTTTAAATCCGTTGGTTTTTGGAGTATTGGGC
Source organism: Flavobacterium psychrophilum (assembly GCA_003243255.1). The sequence goes on from QFQM01000001.1 coordinate 38,466, forward strand.
TTGCTGTTAAAACAGCCTCTCCATACGAATTAAGCGATGCTTTCAGTTTTTCGTTAGGCAAAGATATAGTAGCTCCACTATCAAAAACGATTGTTAATCCTTTCCAACCGGCGACTGGAATAGAAGTTTCTGTAGTTGGTAAATTTATCGTAACCACCAGCACTTGTGAGCCTGGATTCTTTACTATCTGGATTCCATCTTCAAATGGCGTAGCATAATGCGTAGCTGTACCATCTTTTTTTATTTTCTCGCAAAAAAAACCTTCGGGATATTCAAGACCGCCTACTACTTCAAAAGGGAACTTAAAGCTAACTTCCGGATCATATTTAAAATATATCTGGCCGGTTTCTGAATTTTCCAGAAGAAATTTATAACGCAAATATTTGTTATCAGGACCTACCCATAATGATTCATAAGAAATCAATTTAAATTCTTTTCCTACAAGTTCATTGTAAGGTGTAACGTATCCTTCCTTTTTGTAAATATTCTTAAGAGCGGCATCAGTATAAAAGTCCTCGAAGCCATACTTTTGAGAATCTTCGGCTTTAGGTAATACCTTAAGGGTTTTGTCTTTAAGAAGTTCAACTTTTTCTCCGGGAAAATTTTGCGCGAATGCGCCCAGACTCAAGAACAGAGCCAGTAACGAAATGATTTTTTTCATGGCGTATAATTAATTTGAATGGTTTATAATGAGTCAAATTTATACAAAAAATAGTACTAAAAACACAAACGTGTAAAAATATTTCTATCATGCTGTTATATGCTCCCAAACATAAAAACCATCCTTTCGGGATGGAAGAACTATCTTGACAAGAGCGAAGTAACCGAAAACACAGCAATACAAAGGGCTGCCATATGTGCCACCTGCCCTAATGCAAAACAGGGTAAACTGCTCGCTTTTATAAAAGACAGCCTAACCGAAATTGAAGGCGCATATTGTACCCTGTGCCACTGCCCTCTCAGTGCCAAAGTGCGCTCTACCGATATTTGTCCCGATAATAAATGGAATGACCCGATATGAAACCATAACAAGCCTTGGAGATGATTTGATTAAACTAATGGGAAAGAGTATTATTCCCGCGCATATACTCGACTGGAAGGTATATTATGAAGCCTACCTGAAACAAACCGAACTGCTCCTTAAAGAATACGGAAAACCAAAAAAGACCTGGGCTGCCGGCATGGTTGCCGATGAATTCAACATTAGCGAACGTACCATGTTTAATGTTATTGCATTTATGGAAGGATAGGCTTCGCTTGTTTGGGGTTTAGGGTTTAGAGTTTGGGGTTGCTTACTCTTGCTGAATACTGCGACTGAACACTGCAAACTAACTTATGGTTTTGCCCAGAAAAGTTCAGGGTTATTGGTAACATAAAAAACACGCTTATCACCACTGTTGTAAGTCATTTCAGAAACATGCTCCTGATTAAGTCCATCAAGCGGAACAAGCTCTACATAGTCTAAATGCGGATGGCTATGATCGGTTTCGGTATCATAGGTACTTATAGCCGGTGTTTGGATACGGTACAGATTTTTAGCCATGTAGTTATCAAGATAGTGTTCTTTAGTTTGCTTGTTTTTATGGTTCCAGTTGGCTTCCTTGTTCAGTTTAAGCGGCTTACCGGTTATAAGCCTTTCACGCACTTCTTCTACGCTCAGCAGGTTTTTCTTATCATCCATAACAAAAGCTTCGAATGTTGGATCCATCCAAAGCCATTTGTTCAGTTTATTACTGTACACCATATTGATAACATGACAGTCGTCAAACTTAAGTTCTTTTGGCATACAGGTAATATAACGCGACTTAAAGCCCATAGCCAGATAGCATTCGTTAAGAACCGTTGCCATCATACGGCAGTTAACCCCTCGGCCTTCCGCCTTACAAACGCCTATAATGCCCTGTGCATTCTTAACTGCGGGATTGTCGCTGCTGCCATCGTGGCGAATGGTATTGTGTACCCATCGCATAAGATTCTTTATTTGCGAAACCTCATCGCCTTTTCCGGCAATGGAGTCAAGGTTGAATTCTTTGCGCAGCTTTTGCAGACTGGCATCGGTAGGTAGTGTATACACAAAGGCAGGGAATTCTCTTTTATCCTGAAGATTGTAGCCCGCTCCCTTTTGAAGAGTCTCAATATAAGTAGGCTCGTACTGCACACGGGTCAGTGCCTTTTTGCCATTCAGGTCAATATAAAAATCATAGGGTTTGCCTTCTGTGGGCTCTATAGTAATCTCTCCTTTATCGGTATAAAAAGTAACCGTTTTGGCATTAGTAGCATATACATCGGGCGAAACATCCGGGGTAATCTTCCAGGCTTTCTTTTTAAGTTTACCATCCACTTTAATGTTTACCATTTCGGTGGTTGCGGTAATGGTTTTAATTTCCTGAGCAAAAGAAAACACAGGAATAAGCAGTAGTGCAAATAGTTTTTTCATTTTCGATTGATTGATGATACGCGAATATAGGAAAAAACTTAGGGAAAAAAGAAATTGTAGAATCCCGAAAAATGAACCAATAATATTTTTATAACGTTGAATTTCATACTATGATTTAAATAATTTTGACACAACTCTCATTTTTAACCAAATACTTAAAAAATAATTAATTTATGTAAATTTGTAAACTAACTAATAGTTGTAGCTAACAGAAGTGAATTTATGGCTTATATTGCTTTAGGCGGAGTTTTAAAAACAGAATTTGGAGGAGTGCAAAGGCTATATAATTTTTATTATGAAGCTTCTCAATATCATAATGAAGAATTATATATAGATTTTAAAAATTTACTTTTTTTAGATGGTAATCTTTGCGCTTTATTTCAGAGTATACTATATAGATTAAACAAACATAATAAATTGGTTTTCACAACTGATTTCGATTTTATAAAAAATAAATTTGATGTATTGATTAGGAATGGTTTTATACCTCTTCCGAATGAAAATGGTGATAACCGAAATTCAACAATTTGTTTAAAACAGTTTGATGTAGCTAAACCTGATGAATTTATAGAATATATTCAAAATGATTTAATGAGTCATCGCGGATTAAACCTATCCGAAGAAGAAACTGAAAAAATCTTATATTGTTTTGTAGAGATATTTAGCAATATTGAGCTACACTCGAAAACTGACGAACCTTTTTTTGCTTGTGGTCAATATTTTCCTGAAAATGGCGTTCTTAAATTTAGCATTGTTGATATTGGAAATGGTTTTTTACCTGCAATAAGCGCAAAAACGAATCAAGAAATCAACACAGCTTATGACTCAATTATTTGGGCTCTAAAAGAAAAAAACACAACTAAGCTAAATGCTCCCGGAGGCCTAGGCTTAACCGATTTAAGAGATTATTTTAATCAAAATAACGGCCAAATGCAAATTATCACCGGAGATGCATTTTGGAGTACAGAATTTGACAAGACAACCATTAAATATCAAAATTTTCCTAAACAATGCTGTGGCACAATGATTAATTTGTTATTTTCGTATAATTAATATATATTTGCACCCGCTTTAAGATTTCATTTTTTATAAAATTTTTTCTTCTAGTAAAAACCATGACAATAGATTTAAAAAATATTATAGGTTCTAGTAATGCGATCACACATTCTGCTGGTGACTTGCTATATAACGAACTTACTTCAAAAAAAAGCGACACGATAATCATTGATTTTAATAATATTATCTTGGTTTCGTCAGCTTTTTTAAATGCTTCTATTGGAAAAATATTTATAAAATATCCTGATTTTTTTAAAAAGATAAGTTTTAATATTCCTGAAGACAAACAAATAATTCAGAAAAAAATCGATAAGGTTATAGAAAATGCGTCTACAGGAGATTTTTATGATGGGTTGGTTGACGACGCATCAAAATCTGAATAATAATGTCTTATCATATTTCAAGTGCTAAGTTTTATAAACTTGAAAAAGGAGCAAAATATTTTTTAGATGCAAATATTTGGATATTCATACTATCTCCTCCAAATAAACCACCCCATAGAATAAAACAGTATCTGAGCCTTTTCGACGAAATTTTACAAGATGACTCAATTAAAATTGTTGTCCCAACATTATTAATTTCAGAAGTTATTAATAGAATTTTAAAAATGGTTCATTATCCTGATTTTCTTCGTAAAAACGGCACGAGTAAAGCAGATATTAATCAAGAATATTATAAAGATGTATTTCGGCCTTCTCAAGCGTATAAAGATTCATACGCCGTACTTACAGATGATTTTATTGCTTACAGCAGCAGTATTGAATTGGTAAATGATGGTTTAGGCACTGAAATTGATTATTCTGACATTTTAGAAAACCCACCAACTGATTTGGATTTTAATGATAATTATTACTACAATCTTGCTTTAAAAAGAAATTACATCGTTATAAGTGACGACAAAGATTTTTGGGTTGAAAACATCAAAATTATTACTCAAAACAACACTCTTTTAGAAAAACAAAATAAAGTAAATATGGAATTGGCTAATAAAAAGTAATGTTTTATTGACCGATTCTATAATTATATTTAAATCCACTGCAAGCCCCATTGCAGTAAACACCCCAAAACCCTCCGTACCTTTGTACTGTTGAAAATCATTAAAAAAATTAATGACCTGCCTACCGGCAGGCAGGTTGAAAGATTGAAACATGCAGCGCTAAACGTTTCAATTCAACCACATATTGATTCCGGAATCTTTCAATTTTTCACTTAATGACATCATTTGTCATCCTGACGAAGCAAGGATCTCAAATAATTCCAACGGATTAATATGAGATTTTTCGACACCTCCGCCGCGGCGGATTCGCTCAAAATGACAGAGTCCTCAACAATATTTAAATCTTTAAATTCTTCAATCTTTCAATCATATCTAATGAATGACAGGAAACATTTATATCTCCGGCCAAATAGGCACTTTTGATGGTGCAACGGGCGTAGAGCTTATTGATGTAATTGCACAGGTAAAAAAGCAGCCCAAAGCCACGGCCTTTAATGTGCACATCAACAGTGAGGGCGGACTCGTAGATGTGGGTTTCGACATCTACCACTACCTCAAATCGCTCGGAAAGCCCGTTACCACCATAGGCAGCGGCATCGTAGCCAGCATAGCCACAGTAATCTTTATGGCGGGCAACAAAAGGCAGATACGTGAGAATACTCCCTTTATGATTCACCTTCCCTGGGGAGGCTCAATGGGTACTGCCGATGAGCTGGAACTCTTTGCCGACCAGCTTCGAACCATAGAGAAAAAGATGGTGGGCTTTTATACCAAAGCCCTCAGCATCGAAGAACAGGCTATTATGCCGCTACTAAAAAACGAAACCTGGCTCACGGGCAAACAACTCTCCGCCGTGGGCTTTACCACCACCCCGCAGCAGGTTAAAGCTGTAGCTAAAGCCTTCATTAAACCACAAACCCCTCTTATGAACGGAACGTTTACCGAGAAAGACAGGCACTGGATGGAAAGCCTGTTTACCAAAGTGCTTGCCAAGTTTAAGCACCACAACATGTTTAACAAAGTAATTCAGGATGCCACCGGTGCCGAGCTTGATTTCACCGACCTGCCCGACGATGCAGTGATTGAAATTGGTGCCACTGCCACTGTAGATGGCAAACCTGCCGAAGGCGAATACCTTCTTCCCGATGGCTTTACCTATGTTTTTACCGCAGGCGAGCTTACGGAGATCATAGAACCTGAAGAGGATGCCGAAGAAGCAGCTGCCCTTCGCGCCGAGAACAAAGCCCTGAAAAGGCAACTTACAGCGATTAAGAGTGAAGTGCTTGCCCTGAAACGCCAGGTAACATCAAACTTTAGCGTAGACGGCAAAAAAGCTACCCACCGTAAAGCAGGCGAAGGCGACAAGCTTGCAGGAATGAAACAATATTTGAACGCAAAAAACAGAAAATAATGGCTCTTATAAACGCAGATGCTCTGACACTTAATGCCCGTGAGGCCGAAACGGTAAGCGAGGTAATCTTTCAAAGAGTTTTTAATGATTCAGACCTTGCCGAGTTTCACGAAATTGAGACGGGTATTGATGTAAAAACCCAGATCGCTTTCGCCGGAAGGCTTGGGCTGCTTGGTAAGAAAGCATCGGGCTGTACGCCAAATGAAGCAGGCGGTTTTGAACTGACCGAGAAATTCTGGACTCCGGTACTGGAAGACTTCCGTATCAAACATTGCCAAAACGATATGCCTGCCCTGTTAAAGCTGTTCAGGAAATCGCAACGCATTAACCCCGATTTCTTCGATGCTGTAGGTACGCAAGAGTTTGGCGTAATCATCTCGGCGGTAGAAACAGCAATGCTGGAAAACATGCACCGCAAGATATGGTTTAACGATACGGCTGCCGAAACCATTGCCGATGGCGGTGTGTTTAAGAACGGAACTGACTTGGGTTATTTCGATTCTTTCGACGGGCTTTTCAAACAGATCTATACCGAAGTGCCGAGCAATGCGCTGAACCGCGTAACCATTTCGGCGAATGCCGGAAACTCATATGCTAATCAGGCGTTACCCGAAGACGCTGCCCTTGCCATCTTTGAAAAAATGGTTACTGCTGCCGATGAGCGTCTTGTTTCTGCCGAAGATAACTTTATCCTTGCCACACGTTCATTGGCCGATAACTACCGAGCTACGCTTCGCAACAAGAACTTAGGTTCGGGTTTCCTTGAAGTAGTTGAAGAAGGCCGTCCGAAACTATACTTTGACGGTATCGAGGTAAAAGTACGCTACGACTGGGACAGGTACATCAAAACCTATCAGGATAACGGTACCAAATGGAACCTTCCGCACAGGGCGGTATTTACTACCAAAAGTAACATACCAGTAGGTACGCTAAGCGAAGAAGACCTTACCAAACTGGACGTTTTCTACGACAAAACCCTTAAAACAAACATCATGGATGCCGCCTATACTATTGATGCCAAGCATCTTGAAAGCTATATGACGGTGGCGGCGTATTAATTATTTGTCCGATGTCGGAGGTCCGATGCTATCTACAACCTTTTTAAAACCTCGGACATCCGACTTCGGACTTCGGACAAAAAAAATCTTCAATCTTTCAACAAAAAAACAAAAAAACATGCCAGTAGATTGCACAGGAACTTTAACCGCAGATATATTATTCGATTGCTCTAACGCGCCGGTTGGTGGTATAGAACAAAATGTTATCCTTATCGCTAAAGACGATATTGATGTAGTAAACACCACGACTGATGCCACTAACCGTGTGCTGGTGACTAACCTTCAACTAAAACCGGGCAAAACAGGTCATTTACTAAGTGGTGTTAAACAGAGTAACGGCAAAGCATGGGAACTCGTGAAAAAGGAAAATGCGCCCGACAAGTTCAAGCACACCTTCAGCGGGGTGATATTTAACCCGAGCGCAGCCAACAAACAACAGGCCGATGCCCTTGCCAAAGGTGCTAAATATGTGGTTGTAGTAGAGCAGGTATGGAAAGGCGGCGACAGCCGAGATGCTTTTGAGATCCTTGGATTAACATCAGGCCTTGAACTAACAACTATGACCAACAGTTCTAAGGAAAATGACAATATGATTTTGTTTGAGCTGGCTTCGTCAGACGGTTTCGAGGAAACGACCATGCCTCGCACCCTGCTTGATGTAGATTATGCCGCTACCAAAACGGCTTTCAACAATAAGTTTATGCAGGCCGCAGGATAATGGATTTTACCACCATGGATATTGCCACCGTTACCCGTAGTGTTACGGGTAGCGGTGAGCGCTATCTGGAGTTGTTCTTAAAAGAGTACACCTCCATTTTTAAGGAAAAGGTAAATCCCTCCTGCCCTAAATGTCTAACCGAATACCTTAACCGGTATAAAAATCACTTTAATACCATGGCAAACACTTGCAATTACAGGCTTCATGCCAAATATGAGAACATTCCGCTGGAGTTTGGCTCTCCAATACTCGTCAATAACGGTAATATTACCGATGAATATGCCCAAAAGCTTTTGGAACACAACAACGGACAGCGTTATTTTTCGCAGATGCCAAAGCAGGCTAAAACTGAAACTTCAAAACCTAAAAGAAGTAAACAAAAATTGGCATCTTCCAATGATATTCCGCATAATGAAGCCGTAGAATGAAAACCCTGCTGATAGATGTATGGAAAAGGCTAACACCCTGGAGCAAGTCGGCCGATGTATATGCCAATGATACCGACAACGCTTACCCTGAGCGCATGGACAGGCTGATAAATAATAGCGTTACGGCAAAATCGGCAGCAGCGATTATGGTGCAGTACCTCATCGGAAAAGGTTATGGATATGAAAACGACAGCCTGATCATCAATAAAGACAAAAACCTGAAACTGATAGATTTTGCCGATGATGTAGCCGATGATCTCGTAAAACAACGCGGAGTTTTTATTCATGTGAATTGGAATGCTTTGTATCAGGTTTCCGACTTTAGCGTAATTCCATACGAATGGTGCCGTATCGGGAAAACAGACAGTAACGACTACTCAGGTAAAATTGCCATCTGCAAAGAATGGCTCAAACCTAAGAAAACGGATATCCAGCTGATTGATGTTTTTAATCCCCGCAAAAAGGTAATTGATGCGCAGGTAGAAAAAGCGGGGGGCTGGGAACAGTACAAAGGTCAGGTTTTGTTTGTAAACATGGATACCAAGCTGTTATATCCGCTTTCCCGAATAGATTCCGTTGCCGAAGACTGCGACAGCGAGGCACAGGCATCAGTCTATAAAAACAGGTTGTTGCGCAAAGGGTTCTTTGGAAATACGCTGGTAGTTACGCGTCCGCTCGTTGGCGAAGGCCTTACCGACAAAGCCCTGCTGGATGCTGAAAGCGAAAGGGAACAGTTTCAAAAAGCAATTAAAGAAAGCCTTGGTGCCGAGAATACAGGAGGCGTATTATGTCTTGAAATGGACTTTGCCGGTGAAAAGCTGGAAGATGCAATCCTGATCAAACAAATTGAAAGCAAGATAGATGACAAACTTTTTGACTACACCGAAACCAGTGTACGCGAAAACATACTCGTTGCCTTTAACAACCTGCCCTCGGGATTGGTAAAGACCAATGAATCGTCCTTATTCGGCAATTCGGGTGAAGCCATTCGCGAAATGAAACGCACCTATTGGGAAAACACAACCAAAGAGCGTAATCTGCTAACATCAGTTATCAATCAGTTACTTTCTCGTTCACAGGATTTTTCAAGCCTTAGTGTAGAACCTATAAAACTGATTGAAGATGCAGCCATTGATAACCCGCAATGACATCGCTAAATACCGGCAGATAAGCAAATCTCCAAACGATGCCAAACTCAACGAAATGATACTCGATGCCCAAATGCTCGACCTGCAACCGCTCATTGGCGAAAGCCTGTATAATAAACTACTCTCAACTCCCGAAGAGTATCAGGATTTACTTGAAGGTGGTATTTATGAGGAGGAAGGCATTGATTACACCAATTATGGCCTTAAAATGGTACTTGCCTATTTTGCGTATGCAAGGCATATTATGTTCTCATCTGTAACCGACACGGCTTATTCTGTCGTAGAAAAACTTAATGATAATAGCCGCCCTGCAGATGTATCATCAAAGAAAACTATTTATAACCTTAACCGTGAGGCTTCATATCAGATTTGGGAGAACGTAAAACAATACCTCATCCGCATAAAACATCCCGATTTTGGCAATTGCCAGAGATCAACTAAAAAAGGCTTAAGATTCAAAAAAATAGTATAGCATGAACTTTATCAATTCGCTAAACGACAAATACTTTACCCTGAATGGGGTGCAATATTTCAGAAACTATGTGTCGGCTGTCCATGGTAACAACGTAGAAATTTATAACTGCTATGAACGTGAAGATGTATTAGTTTCGCTTACAAAATTTTCTGAATTTACTGTTGATGGTTCGGTATATTCCTCAGCTGCAGAACTTCAGTCGGCACTCCTTGAAGTGACTTTTTCCAGACTGACTACCGGCGATAGTGCCGTTATGGATCAAAATAATATAGGGAGAATTATCGCTACCGGAAACATTGGCCCTGCTGAAAATGTATTCTTTAACGCTAGTATGGCAGTTGCCAACAGGTTAAACACTATGCAGATTATTATCACGGCAAAGCAAACACCGGTAATAATTACAGCTTCGTTACTGGTCTCTGCAGGTACTTATAATTATGTCTCGAAAAGGTATAAATACCTCTTCAAACCGGGTAAAGGAGAATGGGGCCTTAACGGAACTGCAATAAATTCGACACATCTTGAATTAATAAATGTAGAAAATTATCTGGTTGATGACTTGCTCTCAGAGCCTAATGCCATCATTAACAATCTTGGAGAATTGCCAGAAGGCGATTATGTAACTGCCGCCAACGCCAGTTCATGGGATTTTACCGAATCTGGAGCAGATGGCGAGTCAGGGATAAAAACCTATTATTTTAGCTATGAGACCAATGGAGTTTTGTACTTTGTTCAGTTCGTAGGCGTCCCCGGAAACTACGGTCAAGGCTACACCGCACAGTTTACTGAAAGCGATTTTGTGTCGAGTACGGATAGCAGAATTACCGACATACCAACGCTTGAAGACATTTTAGAACAGGGAGGCAATACAAATGTATCCCAGCTGACAAATGATGGTGATGGCACCTCACCTTATGCTACAATTGCTAACGTAAATGGATTAAACGTAACTATAAATCAGGCAGCCGCCGAATTATATCTGAAGAATAATTCAGGAACGACATTAGCTACGGTAAATTTAGGTTTTCTGAATAATGAAGGAACAACATTCTACTATGATGTAACCTCCCAAAAACTTGAATTACGAAATGATGAGGAAACAGTGTTGAGTGAAATTCCGGTTAGTGCGTTTGTGTCTAACTTAATGCAGTCCGTCGATTTTAATGCCACTTCTCCACAAACATTAGAATTTAAAGATGCACAGGGAAACATCGCAGAATCGGTTACTTTTACCATCAATAATATTCAGGGACTACAGACTGCTCTTAACTCAAAAGCAAATACTGATGGGTCGAATGCATCAGGAAACTGGCCAATAAACATAAATGGTAAAGCTGCTTTAGCTTCACAAATAGCTACCACAAATGCAGGCAATATGAACTTTCATTGGCTTGATGGTATCTCGGCCGGAGTGTCTTCTACATGGATGTGGGGAGGGACTAATGTAACGGATATGTATGTTTATAGTCCGGTATCATTCCCTATATCGAATGCAACCCAAATTGCGTTAGATAATAAGGTTAACCTGAATGGAAGTAATGTTACCGGCAGCTGGCCAATAAGTATTAGTGGTACTGCAGAGACTTCTACCACTGCCACAAACTGGTCAAGAACTTATGTTTCTGATTTTAATATTCCTATCGGCTTCAAATTATTAGAATCATATGTCAGCCCTGCGAATAGCCCGGAAAATGGAAATTGGGGACAGGGAATCCAATTTAGCACTAACAATAATCCTAACTATGCGAACCAGCTAGTATTTGACATTACAGGTAATTTATTTACGCGAACAAAATATGATTCTAGTTGGAATTCGTGGTCAAAAATTCCCCTTGACCAAAACGTCTTACATAAAACTGGTGATGAAATTAAATCAGGCAACATTACAATTGATGGCAACAATAGAGGGCTATACCTTGGAAACGCCGGAAATAATGCATCAATACTATCTAACAATAATGGAAACCTTGATATTACCCCGCGAGCAGGATATGATACTGTATTTACTGCAGGGAAGATAGGAGTTGGCAAAACTCCTGAAACTAAACTGGATGTAAATGGAGGAGGCTCCTTTGGATCGGGAACGGTAAATGCCGGTCAGACATCCATAAATATCAGAAATGAACTCGGCAAAACCTGGGGTTTAATTTCCGGTACTCCAAACGTTGCAGAAGATAGTTTCACATTGCGAAATATAACTGACAACCTTGACATTTTATTTGCAACTCCTAATGGAAATATTGGTTTAGGCAGCTATTCTCCCGCAGCAAAACTACATATTTCCAATGGAACAGGTGGAAATCAACTGATGCTGACAAGGGGCAGTGGAGGTGTTCTGTTAGGTCAGCCATTAAATGAAGATTCTTTGATAATGTACAATAAAACAGGAACGACTACATATCAAAAATGGCATCAATCAGGAAATATTTCATTAGGCAGCCAAACAGATAATGGTTACAAACTAGATGTTATTGGAAACGGTAGATTTACAGGAGAGTTAAGCATCCTGGATGGAACTATGGCAACAAGTGCCGTGAATAAGTCACAACTTGACAACAAAGGAAATTTCATTATTGATACTGTTGCAGATGGCTACATCTCAAAAACAGGAAACGTCACGAAATCTGGCATAATAACATTCACTGATTCACCCATAATCCCTGATGCAACAAATTTATATCATCCTGTAACCAGAAAACAATTAAATAATGTCCGCGTGGCAGACTTTGTAACCATTAAAGGAACAGATTATACCGTAAATACTGCCGATGACATTGGACAAACAGGGGTAATTACTGTTTACATTAATGCCACCGCAAATAATGTAACCATTACATTACCTGGAGTTTTAAATATTGCTGACAGGTACACTTACAATTTTAAAAGAATAGATAACAGTTCATATATTGCTAAAATTATTTCGCCATTAACAATTGATGGTCAGACCTCCATTTCTCTTGGATATTTACATTCGGTTACGATAAAAAGTGTAATCGATAAATTTTGGATTTTTTCTAAGTATACACCATAGAGATACTTCTACAATAATATAAAAATGTCAGCATTCTTAAAACCTCAATTCATAGAAACTTTTATTTCTAATCCGATAATATTTACATCCTCCGAACAACAAATAATACTCTTATTTCTTTGCATCATGCTGGACTTCATAACCGGAATATTAGCTAGCTGGACAGAGTCAAAAACAAATTTAGATTTATCACAACCCAAAAAATATTTTATTGAGTCAGCTAAACTTAGATTGACTGTTATAAAATTTGTCTCATATAGCCTTGGTATTTTAGGAGCATGGGGCATAGAAACAATTTTTTTGATTAAGAAAATCCCTTTAGTATCTATTTCCACAAAAGAATTAACACTAACTTCTTATGTAGTATGCTTTTTCTGTGTAATTGAGATCTACTCAATATTGTTTGAAAATATTAAGCGTATGGGTTTTGACATCTTACAAAAATCAAAAATAATAATATCCGAGGTTTGGAAGTTTTACAAAACATTAAAAAATGGATCAGTTGACAATTGAGAGAATAGGGCTGTTACATCCCAAAATAAGAAAGGAAGTTTTAGAGATATATTCCCAGACAAATGGTTCTGTTTTGGAAAAAGGATTATGCTTACGTTTTTCACAAACATACAGAAGTTTTCAGGAGCAAAACAATCTGTATTCAATTGGAAGAACTAAGCCCGGAAAAATCGTAACGAACGCTAAAGAAGGATTATCAGTTCATAATTATGGGCTAGCTATTGATATAGTACTTTTAATTGATTCTGACGGCAATGGATCCTTCGAAACAGCTTCTTGGGATATAAAATCTGATATTGATAAAAATAAAATCTCAGACTGGATTGAAGTTGTAAACTCTTTTAAGAAATCAGGATGGGTATGGGGAGGTGATTGGAAATCATTTCCCGACTATCCTCATTTGGAAAAAACATTTGGACTATCTCCAAAACAACTATTAGCAAGATACAATAAAGGTGACACATTTGAAGAAATCATCAATGGTAAGATTTATAAATGGGTTAACCTATGAGAAAACTTATATTAGTTCTATTTTGCCTTGTATCATAGCTTTTATCTCAATGTAATCGAATTTCAATTATACATTCAGTTGCAGATATTTTAAAACACTATAACAACAAACATGGGCAGCAGCAGGGATAGTTACAGGATAATCGCTCCTAACTAAAGACTTCTCTTAAAACTTCTAAAGATTTTGGCCTTTTAAATCCGTCAAGGTGAAAAGCATAATAATCCACAAGCACTTTTAAAAGTTGTTGTCTTTCAATTACATGAAAAGCTTTTATACTACTATCAAACTTTAAAGCCATTAGCCTCCTAAGTAAACTACTTTCTTCTGCCGAAAGACAACTTACAGAAGCATAGGGTACAAAAACACCCTCTGTCATTTCAAAAAAAGGAAAAGCGTTGCTAGAGGAATTGGGATAAAATCCTAGAAATTTACTTATTTCAAGAAGAAGTATAAGATGAAAGTTTGCTGCATCATCATTACTGTCCAGCCACAAAAGAGCTGTTTCCAGAAAGGAATAAAGACTTTGATTTTTTTCCTCTTCTTTAATACAGTGATGCAATATTTCTGAAATAAAAATAGCAATTGTAGTCTTGGTAATATCTGTAGAAATAGAAAAATAAGGGTGTGCAAACCTCACTTCTTTAAAGTACTCCAATGAGCCCTTGTTTTTATGAGTGGCTTCTATTTCCAGTATATTAAGCGGCCGGAAATAAACTGTTTTCTGGCTGCTTTTTTTTGATGTAAAAGCGTCGCGAACATAGTATGACTTGAGTCCGTCAGACTCTGTAAAGCATTTCACAATCAGGCTTTTTTCCTGATAACGCAATGCGCTTAATACTATAGCTTTTGTTTTTATCAACATCGTTTAAACATCACATCAGAAATTATCTGATAATCATCACCTTCTTCACTTTTGTCTGGGTACCATCTTCAGAAGAAATAAATATCATATATACACCTGAGGCAACCTTATATTTGCCGAAAGCACGCGTGTCCCAAAGCACAGTTCCTCCTTCAGAAGTAGTTTCGTAAACAAGATTACCTTCTATATCAGTAATCTTAATATTAGCATTATCCGTTAGCGCACTGATATTTACATCTCCGTCAAAATCCGGACGCACTGGATTAGGAAAAACATAAACTTTGCTAAGATCATCCGAAGCTTCAGTCGATGTACCCCTGTAAGATACCATTCCCCTATCTGTTGCAAAAAAAACTTCTCCGGTAGCATTATCGATTTCTACATCGTTAATGACATTACTTGGAAGTGGCGAATTATCTTTTGTAAAATGAAATAAAGTTTCCTGCCCGTCAGGAGAAACCAAAAATACGCCTGCCCCTCCTGTTGCCAGCCATTTATTGTTAGCCCCATCAACAGTAATATCAGTTATCGGTTGCTCATACATGAGTTCCTGGGCAAGACCATCCTCCATAATTATAATAGGATTAGTAGTAAGCTGATCCTGACTCATAAAACGATCTACCCCGGCCAACACCCTAAGCCCTTTACTGGTGCCTATCCACAAACGGTTATTATTGTCTACAGCAACACACTTCGCTTCAAATGAAGGCAAATTACCATTGTCTCCTTCCGTTATAATAATCTTTTTATCAATAGTTTCATTATAAGCCAAAACTCCATATTTATAATTTGGAATCCACTTGGTCCCATTTTTGTCGATGGTTGATTTAAAATAGCGCACCTCACCAACATTAGTTATCAGTCCCTCAACACTATAAGAAGACCAGGCTGCTGAATTACCGTTTGGCTTAAGCTGCTTTAAGGGTTTTACAACGCCTACATTGGTCATCCATAAACTTCCTGCTTTATCAAATGCCAGACTGTGTATCCTTACACTTTGATCTGATAATGCTTTTTGAAGATTGTTATTGGTATTCTGGTCATTATAAATTATTTGCGGAACGTCATCCTGAATTTTTATAAGTCCGTTAAGATGAGATGCTACATATACCAAATTCTCGTTAGCGGGACTAATGGCTATATCTACAATACAGGCAGCATTAAAAAGATCGGGATTGGGAATGGTACTCCAACCGGCATCAGTAAATTTACTCACTCCCAAATAATCTAAATATGGTGAATACGGATTAAAATTACTGTCATAGTCACCATAAACTACCCACAAAGCTGAAGGCGCTTTTTTTACGGTTACTATATTACTTCGCTGAGGGCCATTGGGAGTAATATTCTCAAATACAAAATTGGTAAAACCTGCCGAAAACATTCCGTTGGCAATTGTCCCTATATAAAGTTTTCCGCCCACTACCGTAGCACAGCTAAAAGATGCATTTTCGGCTTCAGGCAGCGTTATCACATTAACCTGAGCTTCCTGTATAAGCTGTTCATTATAGGCATTAACTCGATTGGCACAGGTAACTACCATATAGCCATTGGCTTCCCTTAAATCGGTAATGGCAGATGGAAAAGAAGCGAAAGGAATCATTCCTCCATTTTCAAGCCTTACCAGCATACCCGCCGAGTTTGCACCAAATAAATTGCCACCAAAGCTCAATACACCGGTATAATTACCGCCTATATATACTGACCACTGGCTAAAATCATTCAAATTAGGGTTGGAAAGCTGGGCATAGCGTATACCGTCAGACGAGGCTGCAAAAATAAACCCCGAGTGTATTGTAGACTGCACTATGGTTACTTCGCTTCCGTTTGGACCGAGGTAATAAGTATCGCCAAATTCGAGCGTGGCAAGATTAAACACTGCAATACCAAAATCGGTTGCTATGTAGGCCTTACCGTCGAATTCATAAATATGGTTGATTTTCTTTTTAGAAGGCGTAACCGTATTTTCCTGAATAATGTCTATCTTATTTATTATGCTTCCATCCCCATTAACCACATTAAGCAGGCCGTTGCTATTTCCTACCAGGGTGCGATTGTAAATACTACTGTGCATAACCGCTGTAATAGTCTCTACCTTAAGTCCGTCTACAGAAGTAATGGTTTTTATATCTCCGGTAACCGTATTCTTTTCGAACATAGCACTGCTGGCTGCACCAAACACTTTAGTGTCAGACTGCGAGATATCTACAATGTCGTTATAGGAAAAAAAGCTTCGCCAGGGCTGGTTTTTCTGCCCGTAAAAGCTAATAGAAAGCAATAGAAAATATAGAGCGAAAAGGTTTTTCATTAAAGCAATTATTTGCACAAATATAAGCTAAAACGCCATTATTGCATTTTTTGTATAAATACCCCTCAAAAACCTCCAGCCATACCCGGCAACCGACAACTAACAACTGACAACCAACTAAAAAATTAACAAAATTTTAACGTGTGTTTTATGGTTTTCCGTAAGTAAAAATCAATGCTATTTTTTAGCATTGTACTGAAAACCAACCACTAATTATTAAAACTTTATGAGAAAACACGTAAAGCTCCGGCTCTTGCTGCTGCTCATGGCATTGTTTATGCTTGCCAATTGTTCTGAAGAGCATGATGTGATAGTAAAAGCTAATGCGCAGCAAACCACATCAAAAAAGAAACACAGGATACTTCATGGATCTCAGGCTCTTGAAAAAAGAGGATTTCTGATTAATAACCTTAAAAAAGAAGGAGAAAGGGGTTAAATAATCTTCGCAAAACAATGGGTAATGGCATTACTATGAAAACCAGAATGGAAGACATTGAAGGCCTCATTGATTATTCAGAAGTATATGAAGTTGACCAGGGAAACGGCGTTATACATTATACGTATATGCTTAACCACCCGGACACTTCAGATGGCAAGTTTTTTAATATCATATTAAAAACCTACGGAAGCTTAGAAAAAGTAATTATGGTAACATATAGCCTGGATAATCAATTTATAAGTGATTATAATGCTACAGGCGACCTTACTAAATTTACAGGCACCATTTCGTTTGAAGTGGTTAATTTTGATGCAGGCTTTCCGTGTGATGAAGAACCAAATCCTGTTCCTGTGAGTGGTGGGTCCGGTCCCGGCAGATCGGGTGGTGGAGGGAGTCCACAGCCACCCGGAAATAGTGGTAACGGCGGAGGCCCCCTTAATGGAGGAAATCCCTACAACCAGGCTTTAGTAGATGCAAAATTTCAGGCGATGGCTATCAGCAGTAGTGTATATGTTGCACAGGAAGACCCAACATCGGGCGGCAGTGATGACGATGAAGATCCGGAAGATAACGGTGAAGAATGGATTCTGGTGAGTCGTTCACCCAGATATTTTAGTACCGGTTTTGATCTTGTAGACCCCTCAAACCCATGTGGTGATGGAGAAGAAACAGGAATTATTGAACCTCACCATCAAAAAAATTGTGAGGAGTTGAAGAAATTTACAGAAAACTCCGAAATATTAGCAACATTAAATACACTAAAAATACGGCTTCAAATGACACCGAAGACGGTTATAGTTATAGCGATAACAATAGCCCGGTTGCTTTAGAAAAAAGTGGTGATTTAGTAAAAGTTCCAACAAGAGGACTAATTTATGGGGCTTCCCACGACCATCCAAACCCTGTTACCACTGATTATATCCCAATGTTCTCAATCTCAGACATTGCTAAACTAGGTTTAATTGCATCGAAAAATCAAGAATTCCCTAAAAAAGTAAACAAATTTATTCTTACTTTAACTGTAAATCAAGGGGGGAGAAAAACAAACTTTTGCATTAAAAATAGAAAATTATATGCAATTTATACAGTTTGTTGGTAATTATTATTCATCGCCAACAGAACAAGAAAGACATAGAAATAAATTAGACAGGAGATATACTAAAATTCCTGAGATTAATGGTACTACTGGATATTTGAAAGTATTATTTCAATATCTCAAAGAGGAAAATATAAATGGAATCAGCATTTATAAAGCTGACGATCAAGAATTCAGCTCATGGTCAAAACTAGAATATGATAATGTATCTAATGATATAAAAGAAAAACCTTGTAAATAAATATGAAATATTTAGTCTTAATATGTATGATACTATTTTTTTTAAATAGTACTGCGCAATCGCCCATAAAATCTTTAAATGATGACGATTATGGGACAATAGATGGTGCTTATTATAAAGATACCGAAAATAATCTTGATAACTATACAGGTACATGGATTTATACTAACGGCACTACATCCCTGACAATTTCACTTCAAAAAAAGATAATGATGCCTTTTTATTATGCTCCTACTTCTATTTACGAAGATATACTTATTGGTGAATACAGGTATATTGAAAATGGAATTGAGAAAATCAACACACTATCTCAATTGTCACTAAACTTATCCGAAGCCATCGAATATAGCATCCATGGCAATATCATTGTTAAGCAAAATTCGCAATATTGCAAAGATTGTGGACCAAATGATCGAAAAATTTTACTCATGTTTAAAGACCCCTCCTGCCATATTTTAGGATATGATCCTCAGATGATATTTCAGCGTGTTGATAGTGGAGGCATACAGAAACTTAAACTAAAGTTCAGGACTACCTCCGGGATGATTGTTGAAGAAGGAGTAACACCTCCTTGTACTGAATACAAAATACCTTTCGGAGAATATATCCTTATAAAACAATAAAAAAAGCTCCGCCTTGGCGAGGCTAAAACTATATGAAACACCTATTCTTCATAATAAGTTTTATCTACTGGGGTTGCAATGCGCAAACCATCAAGCCTCTTTTCCATAATACTGGCTATGGAAAAGAGTCAAACGTTTACTACAAGGATATTGACAATAACTTTGGTCCCTATGTAGGCACATGGCTGTATACAAATGGAACTACTTCATTTAAAATCATTTTGAAAAAAAGAGAAATGATTCCAAAAACTATTGGTGATTTATCTTTTTATATGGATTATTTGATTGGAGAATACCAATATATAGAAAATGGAATAGAGAAAGTTAACACTTTGAATTCAATTTTATTAGAATATGACAACATGATTGACTACAACCTGTCAAGCACTGGCATAGTCGGAAATACTAACTATCCTAAATGTACTACGTGTCCGTTAAACGAGAGGAGAATATCTATGATGTTTAACGAGCCATCGCACAGAAATGTGGCAGGACTAGGCGCAGGGCTTATGCTACGTAAAGTAACCGAAAATGGTGTCGAAAAAATTAAAGCTACTCTTTATGGAAGAGGTGTTTCTATGGGGTACACCATACCCGATCAGCAACCCACAACTATTGATCGTTATAGCCTACCTTATGGAGAATACACTCTTATAAAACAATAAAAAAGGCTGTCTCACTTTTGAGACAGCCTTCGTTTTTTATATAGGCCTGATACTTATACCACTCCCTGAGCCAGCATAGCATCGGCAACTTTTACGAAGCCTGCAATGTTAGCACCTTTTACATAGTCGACATAGCTGCCTTCTGTTCCGTATGCAAGACATGCTGTGTGGATAGCCTCCATAATACCCTTAAGCCTTTCGTCTACCTCTTCTCTTGTCCAGCTAAGGCGCAGTGAGTTTTGAGACATTTCAAGGCCCGATGTTGCAACACCTCCTGCATTTGATGCCTTACCCGGTGCAAATAATATTTTCGCCTCCTGGAACGCTATAACAGCCTCAGGTGTGCTTGGCATGTTAGCTCCTTCAGCCACACAGATACAGCCACCTGCCAAAAGCTGTTTTGCCTCTTCGCCATTAAGTTCATTTTGCGTAGCACATGGCAATGCGATATCACATTTTACTTCCCATGGTTTGCCGCCGTCTACATATTTAGCATTAGGATATTGCTTAACGTACTCGCTTATCCTTCCGTATTTTTCATTCTTAAGATCCATTACAAAAGCAAGTTTCTCTTCGTTTATGCCTTCGGCATCATAGATATAACCGGCAGAGTCAGAGAAAGTAACTACTTTACCTCCAAGCTGCATTGCTTTTTCAGCAGCATACTGCGCTACGTTTCCAGAACCTGATACTACTACAGTCTTACCTGCAAAGCTTTGCCCTTTGGTTTTAAGCATGCTATCTGCAAAGTACACGCAGCCATAACCTGTAGCCTCAGGACGGATAAGCGAACCTCCAAAAGAGATTCCTTTCCCTGTAAGTACTCCTGTAAACTCGTTTCTCAGCCTTTTGTACTGGCCAAACATATAACCTACCTCACGTCCGCCAACACCTATGTCTCCTGCAGGAACGTCGGTATCAGCACCTATGTGTTTGCTAAGCTCGGTCATAAAGCTTTGGCAAAAACGCATGATCTCGTTGTCTGATTTTCCTTTGGGGTCAAAATCAGATCCTCCTTTACCACCACCCATTGGCAATGTAGTAAGGCTGTTTTTAAACGTTTGCTCAAAAGCAAGGAATTTAAGGATGCTTAGGTTTACCGATGGGTGAAAACGAAGTCCTCCTTTGTATGGCCCAATAGCCGAATTCATCTGTATCCTGTAACCTCTGTTTACCTGAGTATTGCCTTTGTCGTCAAGCCACGTAACGCGGAACATGATAACCCTCTCGGCCTCCACCATTCTTTCCAGAAGCATTTTGCCCTGATACTTTGGGTTATTCCCGATAAATGGAAGTACGGTTTCTGCAACTTCGTGCACTGCCTGTAAAAACTCCGGCTCATTTGGGTTTCTTTTAGAAACCATATCCATAAAAGACTGTAAGCTATTGCTCATAAAATGAAGGTTTTAGTATTTAAGAAAACGTTTTCGTAAATTTCGGCAAATATACATTTTTATTTAAATGATGAATTTTGCAGGACGGATTTTTTTTAACACAATGCAAAATCCTTTTGTGATCCACAACACACTCCTTCCCGATAGCTATCGGAACTCTAAAAAAGGAACACCCATATTCTGTTATTCTGACGAACAGCTTTAGCAATTGAGTGAAGCTGTTCCCTCTCCTTTGGAGAGGGCTAGGGTGAGGCCAAAAAAACGCGGATAACACTGCTAAACATATCCTGCTCATTACCAAATGTAAATCTGCAAAAAACTGTTTAAACAAGCGCTATCCGCGTTGCTAAATAAATATTAAATCTGTCGATTCGAACTAAATCAAATAACCAAATCAACTTAAGAAAGAGCCTGCTCAATATCCTTGATCAGGTCTTCTGCGTCTTCAATACCTACGCTAAGGCGTACCAGGGTGTCGCTGATGCCTATCTCTTTACGTTTAGGTTCAGGAATAGAAGCATGCGTCATTAACGCCGGGTGGTTAGCCAGTGACTCAACCCCTCCAAGTGACTCCGCAAGGGTAAATACTTTCAGGTCTTCAAGGAATTTTATCGCATCGGCCTTAGCTCCGCTTTTAAATGTAAATGATACCATTCCTCCGAACTGGCCGTTCATCTGCCTTTTAGCAACCTCATGATTAGCATGATTTTCAAGACCCGGATAGTATACTTTCTCCACTTTAGGATGTTTCGCAAGATATTCGGCAACTTTCTGTCCGTTTTCGCTATGGCGTTGCACTCTCAGGTGAAGCGTTTTTATACCTCTCAGCACCAGATATGAATCCTGTGGACCAAGGGTTGCCCCAGTAGCAAACTGAAGGAAATGCATTTTGTCACCAAGCTCTTCATCTTTAATGATAAGCGCACCGGCAATAACGTCGCTGTGCCCACCAAGGTATTTGGTAGCCGAATGCATCACGATATCAGCACCAAGATCGATAGGACGC
The DNA here is from genome assembly GCA_003243255.1 of Flavobacterium psychrophilum. The sequence goes on from QFQM01000001.1 coordinate 60,883, forward strand.
TGAAGGTATGGCGTTGCAAAAGTGTTATCTACTGCAAAAAGTATGTTTTTAGCCTGGGTAATCTTTGCGATAGCCGCAATATCAACCACTTTCATCAATGGGTTTGTAGGTGTTTCTACCCAAACCAGTTTTGTATTCTCATTGATAAGCGACTGAAATTTGTCAAGGTCGTTCATATCCACAAAGTGGAATTTGATTACCATATCCTGATAAATACGGGTAAACATACGGTACGTACCTCCGTAAAGGTCATCCATTGCTATTACCTCATCGTTTGGTTTAAGCAGTTTCATAACGCAATCGGTAGCAGCAAGACCTGACGAAAATGCAAGACCTCTCGCACCATTTTCAATGCTTGCAAGAGCATTTTCAAGAGCTGTACGTGTTGGGTTGGCACCACGGCTGTATTCGTATCCGTTTATCAGCACTCCCGGGCTCTTTTGAGCAAAAGTAGAAGTCTGGAAAACGGGCGGCATTACTGCACCGGTATGCTCTTCATGGTGCTGGCCTCCGTGTATGGCTTTAGTGTTAAATTTCATATAATCGAGTGTTTGTTGTCAATAATTTTCAGCAAATTTACTCTAATTTGTTATTCCTGACCAGATACAAATCGTGTTTTACATAACTATAACACCTCTTACCATGAAACAAATCACCATTCTTGCCCTTGCCTTACTGCTGTTTACAGCCTGTAAAAAAGAAACGGAAAAAACAGAAGTAACTACCGAGACTACCGTTACCGAAACTCCTGCATTGTCATTTGCCACAAAAGATTATAGTAAAGAATCTAAAGTAGGCTGCCGCGACACCCTTTGCACTTATGTGCGCATCAGCGTACCTGAGGCATCGGGCATTCCTACGGTTAGTGACAGTATAAACAACAAGCTATTTCATGTAGCGAGAAGCATAGTATATAGTGGCGAGAAGCCTACCAATGCCAAAAGCTACAACGAACTGATGTCGTCTTTCATAAAATCATATGAAGATGTCAGAAAAGATTTTGCCGAAAGTTTTCCATGGGAAGCAAAAATAAAAGCAAGGGTTGACTATGAAAGCGACAGCATCATTAACATCAAGCTGAACAACTATATGTTTACCGGGGGTGCTCATGGCTATGAGGGCAACCGCTCCCTTATATTTAATGCCAAAACAGGCCGCAGCCTGACCTATGATCAGGTGTTTAAAGATAAAAAGGCCTTTACGGCATTCGCCGAAAAGAAATTCCGTGAGAAATATAAGATTCCAACAGGCAAATCGATAAACATTACGGGGCTGATGTTTGAAAATGACAAATTTATCCTTCCGCAGAATATTTTTTATACCGATAAAGGATTACACTTGTTTTACAATCCGTATGAAGTAGGCTCATTTGCCGATGGCTCTAAAGAGATACTTATCCCATACACCGAAGCCGATGCATTCTTGAAAGTTAAGTAAAGTTGATTTGTCAAATAAGCCTCACCCCAACCCCTCTCCAAAGGAGAGGGGTTGGGGTGAGGCCAAACAAAAAAAGGCTCCCATTGGGAGCCTTTACTTTATAACATTATAACTTTCAAACTTATAACTCAACAGTTAATCTCTGCTTGATAGTTTAGCGAATAGCCTTAAGAATTCAACATATAGCCATACAAGTGTAACCATTAGGCCCATAGCCCCAAACCACTCCATGTATTTAGGAAGGCGTTGTTGCGCACTTTTCTCAATCATATCAAAATCAAGGAAAAGATTAAGTGCCGCGATAATAACCACGAATACACTGATACCGATGCTCATTAATGAAGTATTCTGGATAGAATCTACCGGAATAAAACCAAAGAAACTCATTATCCATGTAATCAGATAATAAGTTGCAATTGCAAAAGTAGCAGCGATCACAACCGATCTGAATTGTTCAGTAACTTTTACAACTTTAAATTTATATAAACCAAAACACACTACAAATGTTACAAATGTAGCACTCACTGCCTGTATAGCGACTCCGGGATAACGCATATTGATGATAAGAGTAAAACCTCCTATAAATAAACCTTCGAACAAGGCATAGGCCGGGGCCAGGTATCGGGATGTTGCAGGTTTAAAGCTGGCTACAAGTACAGATATAAAACCAAGAATAGCACCTACAATAGCAAGTGGTAGTGGGTTAGAACCGTTTACCGCCATATACCATACGGTAAAAGCACCCGTAAGTAGTAACAGTAAAAGGATAAAACTCTTGTTTACCGCACCGTTTACGGTCATGGTGTTATTGTAACCAATAAGTACATTACCTTCAGCATCATAAATAGTATCTGCTTTTGCAAATGACTTATTACTTAAAAAAGGATTTTTCGATTTGAATTCCATTGTGTTTTTTGTTTAGTAGTCCAAATATATAAAAAATATTGTTGTCGGTTGTTGGTTGTTGGTTGTTGGTTGCTGGCAAGCATCAATCATAATCTGTGCCAGAAAGCTATCCGACAACCAGCAACCATTTACACCAGCTTTTTCAGCCTGAGCACCATACCAAGATGAATGCCCTCGTGGTAGTTATTAAAAGCTATAGCATCTTCAGTAGTATCAAGGCCAAAGCCAAGTTCGCTCTTACGGGCATTATAAGTAGTGAAAATACCATTGCGATAATCTTCCTCCGTTTTTTGTATGGTAGAGAACAACAGGCTTTTCATTTCGTCAACCTCAGCCTGGGTTACATCACGTTCCGGTTTGGTACCACGCATGTACATCGCTACAAGTTCGTCGCTAAGTGTAGTAGACAGGCCCGAGCCTTTATATACCAATATCTGCTGCGAAACCATAATATGCCCTATGTGCCACATCAGGTTATTGCTCCATCCCTCGGGAATTTTATTAAGCTGATCAAGGGTATAGTCATCCAGCAATCGTGCGTAGATTTCCCTGCTGGTACGGGTAATTTTGAATTCGGTTTCCATTATAGTTTGTTGTTTTATTGAGGTACGAATTTATGGAATTCATTCTTTTGTCTTGCCACAAAAGAATCAAAAAGGCACGGCTGAACTCCTTTGGCTACAAATCGAAGTTTTCGGCTAAACCATTCGAACTCGCTACGCTCAAACAGCGAATGCTTCTTAACGCCTCAAACCCCGATTTGCTTCACACCACGGAGTTTAATGCCGTAGCTTCGCTCAGGTATGCTACCACTGTCTCTTTAATTTGAGTGAAGCTGCCCCTCTCTTTTGGAGAGGGGTTGGGGTGAGGCCCTACAACAAATGACCCGAAACATTTATTATGTTAATACCATAATATTGATGATAAACGGATTCGATATTTTACATTTGCACATCAATTCAACACCATGAAAGCAATATTTTACCTTAAGACCTGCGATACCTGCAGAAAAATAATAAAATCACTTCCTAACATTGAGGGCTTTACGCTTCGCGAAATAAAAACGGAACCTATTACCGTAAAAGAGCTGGAGGAAATGCACCGCCTTGCCGGAAGTTATGAGGCGCTTTTCAGCCGTAAGGCAACGCTTTACAAAGAGCGTGGTATGAAAGACATGACCCTTAGCGAAGCCGATTACAAAAACTATATATTGGAACATTATACTTTCCTGAGCCGTCCTGTAATTATAGATGGCGACAAAATATTTGTAGGCAACAGTAAAGCTGTTGTAGAAGCGGCTATAGCGCACCTGAGCTAATGGACAAACGCAACCTCGCCCTGATAGCTGCCACGATAGTATCTGTCATTTACGGAGTTACTTTTACCATTGCCAAAGACGTAATGCCGGCCTATGTAAAACCTTTTGGTTTCATAGTGCTGCGTGTGGGTGGTTCAGCAGTTTTGTTTTGGTTATGCTCCTTGTTTGTTGGCAAAGAAAAAATAGATCTTAAGGATTTCCCCCGCATTGTTGCTGCGGCCTTCTTTGGTGTGGCCTTTAATATGCTTACTTTTTTTGAAGGTTTGAGCCTTACCTCTCCTATTATGGCATCGGTACTGATGGTTACAACGCCAATGATCGTACTGGTACTCTCGGCAATCATTATGAAAGAAAAGATACTCGGCAAAAAAGCTTTGGGTATTGTTTTGGGACTGGGCGGAACAGTATTGCTTATTCTTTACGGAAAATCTGTAGGTAATGCCGATAATGCCCTGTGGGGTAATTTTTTGGTATTCGTCAACGCTATATCATATGGCTTGTACCTCATTATTGTGAAAAAACTAATGGACAAATACGATCCTTTTGCATTTGTAAAATGGATCTACCTGTTCGGTTTCATCATGGTATTGCCCTTTGGGTATCAGCAACTGGCTGAGGTAAACCTTCCGGGATTACCATTTCATATTGGCGTTAAAGTAGCATTTGTAGTTATATTTTCTACTTTCCTGACATATCTGCTCAACCTGCTTTCGATGAAAGAACTGAAGCCTACCACAGTAGCTGTATTTATTTACCTGCAGCCCTTTTTCGCTACGGTATTCGCTATAGGGCTGGGTAAAGATGGGCTTAGCATCGTAAAACTCCTTTCAGCATTACTGATATTCGTGGGAGTGTACCTGGTTACCATGACCGGGAAGAAAGTGAGCAGTGGTCAGTAATCAGTTTCCAGTCTCAGTTTTCATTTAACCACAACGGGCACAAAGGTTTACACTAAGAACACAACGCTTTGTGACCCTGGTGCCTGCTTTGTTTTCTTAATGGTAAACTGACTAGTGCGACTGAATACTTTGACTGAAAACTTCCTTCAGCGTTGGAAAAATCATATTAGAAACCTTAAGTATCGGATTAAAGAATATCGATTTATCAAGTGTTTCCTGTGAAGCGAAGGTGTTGTTGAAGTTGATCTTTACAAACAGGGTAAGCAAAACGCTTAACACCAATATCATTCGAAGCAAACCAAAGAATGCCCCAAGAACACGATTCATAAGGCCAAGGCCCGAGAAATCGGCAATTTTAGTAAGTACCTTTGCCAATAATGTGATACCCACTACCACCGCTATAAACGTGATGATAAAAGCCGTAATGGCTGCTGTTTTAGGATTTTCAGGAAGGCTGCCATCTAAATAATGTCCCACAGCACCCGAGAATTTAATCGCAATATAAATTCCCAAAAGCAATGAAACCAATGACGCCAGCTCAACAAAAAGCCCCTTACGAAGACCGTTGATAACACCCCAAACCAAAAAACAGAACAGTATAATATCTAAAAAAGTCATGCGGCAAAGGTAAGCTCTGCTACACACAAACAAAAGGCAGAGGTGGATTAAATTTCAAGTTACTATCTTTGCGGCTTTAAAACACAACAATGTCCAGAGACGAACAACTAAAACAGCGCTGGGAACAGCTTGTCACTATATTATCCGACCGATTTGCCGATGGCGATACCCTAGACCTTGATGCCATAATTTACCTTATAGGCGTTCAGGAGTTGGGTCAGTTTAACCGAAAATTTAAAAAAGACGAAAAAGTAAACCTTATGCATATTGCCATATGCCGTTTGCTGGAGCCTTTTGGCTACTACGAATTTGCCTTTTTTGATGAAGACGGCTGGCCACACTATACGGTTAAGGAAGAACTGCCTTCGTTAAAAGCCGGAGAACAAAGCATACTTATGAAGGGTGCGATAGTAGACTATTTCCTGGAAAAGGGCCTTATAGAATAAGTGCCAACAACAAATTAAAAAGGCCCTGCTGCAGCGGGGCCTTTTCGTTTGGAAAAAACTGCATATTTGTGGGGGCAGAAATATGCATGCCTGCTTTTACACAGGACTTAATAGGGGGCTTAATCCCTATACTTAAACTTAAACCTGAGGTAAAATTATAGGTTAAAAATATGCTCGCATAATTAATGAGGTAAAGGGCTTCTATTTGCAGGTAAACCCGTGTAAACAGCTAACTTATAAGCATAAAAAAAACCGGTGCAGTAAGTCCACCGGTTTTCATTTGTAAAAATCCGGCATCCCTACCGGATCACCTGCCGAAGCAGGATTTTCCCAACCAACCAATCTATTAAATCAAACCCCTGGAGGTTTAATCTGTACCAAACTTACGGCAGGATTTATTACTATAAAAATTTTTGAGGTTAAGAATAACGTTTTGTCGGTATATACATCATATATCGATGAACTACATACTAAAATCAGCCGTTATTAAGCAATAAAAAAATCCTGAGGGGTTACCTCAGGATTAGTGTGTGGTTTAGCAAAGTACCCGAAAACAGTTTTCAATTAAATACTTACCGTGGGGGATCGGAGGTATTTTAACCTTAACGGGATTTGAAACAAACATACGTCAGGTTTTAACCGGGTAAAAGTTTATGAGGTAAAAGGCAGAAAAGTGCAGGTTAATTCTATTTTTGGGGTTTTTGGTTTTCGGTTTTGGTACAAATAAAAAAATCCCGAGTAACCAGCTCAGGATTTTTTTAATAGCTTCACGTGGGGGCAAAAAGCTTTTCTGTAAAAAATAAGCCTGCCGCGTTAACGGCAGGCCATAAACCAATCAACCAATCTTAAATCTTGATACAAACGTACAGCGGGTTTTACTATTAAAAAACTTTATGAGGTAAAGGCCCGAAATGTGTCGGTTAACGCTACTTTTTATGATTTTGTCCTTAACATTGGCCAATAAAAAATCCTGAGTAACCAGCTCAGGATTTTTTAGCTTATTTGTAGGGGCAAACAGCTCTTTTTGTAAAATTTGTTTGTACTGTGGGGACAGCAGCAAACGATAAACCAATCAACCAATCTTAAATCTTGAGACAAACGTACAACGGATTTTATACCTCATAAAATTTTTGAGGTAAAGCATATAAATACGTCGGTTAATTAGTGGGGGGGAGCAGCTTTTGGCCACGGAAGCGGTATAAAAAGGCCTGACCGTGGGGGCGGTTCAGGACTTTACTTTATTAAATAAACATAACCCAATACAAACTTAATACTGTAGGAATTACATTTCCTTTTTTTAACAAAAGACTGTAATTGTGTCTGTTAAACGGCTGTTTTAATCGATAAAACGCATATAAAAACCCTGTGCGAATAAGGGTAAGCACAGGGTTTCACATTTGGCACCAGGTTCTAACTCATATGGCACCGGTTGTTTAGTATAAGAACGGGAGTGTACTGTTTTCCTCGCAACGGTAAACTGCAGCTCTTATTGATACTAACGCAAAATTGCTGCCAATATTTAATTGACAAGTAATTTTTTTTAAATCTCTATCTAAACTATATCCCTACGCTTTTAAGTAAAAATTATAGCGACGCTATGATGGCATAACAAATTAAAAATGACTAAATTTGCCGCACTTTACTAAAGAACGATGATAGATAAGATTAAAGGATATATTGCGGAAGCAGAAGCTTTTACTACCACTAATAAAGAAGAACTGGAAGCATTCAGGATTAAGTTTCTTGGACAAAAAGGTCTTTTAAAAGAATTTTTTGCTGAATTTAAAGCTGTTCCTAACGAACAGAAAAAAGAATTCGGACAGGTAGTGAACAACCTGAAAAAGACTGCTGAAGATAAAGTAGCCGCTATTCAGGAAGCTCTTGAAAGCAAAGAAGAGACTAAAGGCATTTATGGTGACCTTACCCGTCCGGGAGAACCGTTTGCCATAGGTTCGCGCCACCCTATATCTATCGTTAAGAACCAGATCATCGATATCTTTTCTAACATAGGCTTCAACGTAAGTGAAGGTCCGGAAATTGAAGACGACTGGCATAACTTTACGGCGCTTAACCTGCCGGAGTACCACCCGGCGCGCGATATGCAGGATACTTTCTTTATCCAGACAAACCCGGATGTATTGCTTAGAACACATACATCATCGGTACAGGTGCGCTACATGGAAGGCAATAAACCGCCTATCCGTACGATCTCTCCTGGAAGGGTTTTCAGAAATGAAGCTATATCATCGCGTTCGCACTGTATCTTCCACCAGATTGAAGGACTTTACATAGACAAAGACGTTTCGTTTGCCGACCTTAAGCAAACACTTTTATACTTTACCAAAGAAATGTTCGGCAAGAGCAAGATCCGTCTTCGCCCGTCATACTTCCCGTTCACAGAGCCAAGTGCTGAGATTGACATTTACTGGGGCCTTAAGACTGAGACCGATTACAGGATCACTAAAGGTACAGGATGGCTGGAAATTGGCGGATGCGGTATGGTAGATCCTGCGGTATTAACCAACTGTGGTATAGATGCAACAAAATATAACGGATTTGCCTTTGGTATGGGTGTTGAGCGTATTGCGATGCTACAATACCAGATAGGCGATATCAGGATGTTCTATGAAAACGATGTCCGTTTTCTGGAGCAATTCAAATCAAGCATATAATACAAAATCCTTCGCAAGGCGAAGGATTTTTTTTGTTTTTAAGGTTCTGTCATTCTGAATGAAGTGCAGCGGAATGAAGAATCTATAAAATTCAATCAGAGATTCTTCCCTCGTCAAAATGACACACTCATAACTACTTCACCTTTGGCAACATAAACTCATCGGGACGTCCACCCTGCTTGGGGTCGCCAAACTTATCCAGTATCTGGAGTTTGCCTTCCATCACCTTAAACTTATGGTGGTCGCCTTCTGCATCAAGCGTAATGATACTACCTTTCTCATCCCAGTAGAATTTGCCTTTAAAATTTCGCGCTGTTTTTTCCTTTTCAAGATACTGCTCGCTTAAGGAATAGGTATTATCATTATTCAGTACTATGTCCGTTTTAATTCCGGGACAATCGGCACAAGGAGTTACGCCTCTGTATGTTCCTGCCCAGTCGAGCGAATTGTTGCTGTTATGGGCACCATCAGCCATAACAGTATCATGATCTGTAGAATCAATGACTTCCTTAGGCAGAATTTCGTTATCCAGTGCCTCTGGCCTTTTTTCTTCCCTGCACCCGGCAGCAGTTATCAAAACTGTTGAAAGGCATATTATTTGCAATAGTTTCATAATAAATATTTTAAATTGAAATTACATAAAATTTAACCACAAGGTTCACAAGGAAAACACAAAGTTCTCAAAGGAATGTGGGTTTTAAAAATCGCATATTTAAAAGTATCTTTGTGCCTTCGACATAACTTAGTGCCCTTTGTGGTAAATACAACATATAAATGAAAAAAGACATCATAATCCCACAGGTAGAAAATGTATATATAGCAGCAGTACAGGAATGGAACGACGATTTTATGCAAAAGACCTGGTATGCCTACCTTATCAACGACAGCGATTTTACCCTTAAGAATGTTATAATTGTATCGAGCGCATCGGGAACGATAGACGGTGAGCCACGCAAAACGTCGATGCTGCGCCATGCGTTTAAGGAAATCCCTCCTGTTTCTGTAGCCAAAATAGAACTGATTGAGGACAGCGTACTGGTACTTGACAACCAGTTTATGGTGACTTTCTTTATAGAAAATACACTTTACGATAAGACGTATACTTTTAAGGCGCATTCAATTCATGAAGATTATGTGGCTGAAGTGCCTATCATATTCCAGGATGGGATAATGATAGGGTAAACCTGTTTCGGGTTATAGAGTTCAGGTTGCTTCTCATGAGTATGAGTAAGCATTCCCCTCCTTTGGAGGGGTGGCTGAAAGCCGGGGTGGTTTCCTTTTCTTTTGTCTTGAAACAGGCAGCAACAAAAATTCAAGGCTACAACTCCTTTGGCTACAAACTACCTCATTCGGCTAAACCATTCGAACTCGCCTTCGGCTCAAACAGCGAATGCTTCTTAACGCCTTTCTCGCTAATTTGCTTACGTCACAGAGTTTAAGGCCTTAGCTTCGCTCTTATGTCTTAGCATTACTGAATACTATGACTGAATACTGACCACTATTTCATTTTCTCCAAAAAATCCGCATCTTTATCAAAATTTTGAGTTGGAAATGAAAAAGCTATCGCTACTCGCATTCAGTTTATTATCTGTTTTATCCTATTCGCAATCGGCTAACTTAGCCTCCTATGTAAACCCGTTTATAGGGACCGGAGGCCACGGCCATACTTTTCCGGGTGCTACAGTGCCTTTCGGTATGGTACAGTTAAGCCCTGATACCCGTATTGATGGCAGTTGGGATGGTTGCAGCGGTTATCATTATTCAGATAATGTAATCTATGGCTTTTCGCATACCCACCTTAACGGAACAGGTGTTTCCGACTATGGCGATATTATGCTGATGCCTACTATGGGCGAACCCAGTCTTGATAAAAAAGACTACTCTTCGCCTTTTTTCCACATGAATGAAAAAGCTACAGCTGGTTATTATGCCGTTGAGCTTAATGATGATAACATCAACGTAGAACTTACTTCTGCTGCACGTGTGGGGCTCCACCAATATACTTTCTCTAAAAGCGGACAGGCCAACATTATCCTTGACCTGAACCATCGCGACCAGCTTATTATGGGCGAGGTTCGTGTGATTGACAACAAAACGATTGAAGTCTTAAGACGCAGTTCGGCCTGGGCGAGGGATCAGTATGTGTATGCCCGTATTGAGTTCAGTAGCCCGATGAAAATCACCAAAGTGAACAACAATGCCTTTGCTCCGGCAAAGGTTACCGATACCTTCTTTGCGGGATCATTACTGGCTATTAGCTTCAGTAAAGATGTGAAGAAAGGCGAAAAACTATTGGTAAAAGTAGCACTGTCGCCTACAGGATACGAAGGTGCTGCAAAGAACATGAAGGCAGAGATGCCGGGCTTTGATTTTAAAAAAACAAAAAAGGCTGCCGAAGCACTTTGGAACAAGGAACTCCACAAGATAGAGATCACTGAAAAGGATAATGATAAGCTGGCGGTTTTCTACACGGCTTTATACCACACCATGATGCAGCCCAATATCGCCATGGATGTAGACGGCATGTACCGCGGCCGTGACAATGAGCTGCATAAAGCCGAAGGGTTTGACTATTACACTGTATTCTCGCTATGGGACACTTTTAGGGCAGCACACCCTCTATATACACTTATCGATAAAAAGCGCACCAGCGACTTTATAAACACTTTCCTAAAGCAATATGAGCAAGGCGGCAGGCTTCCGGTTTGGGAACTTGCCAGCAATGAGACCGATTGCATGATAGGTTACCACTCTGTTTCGGTAATGGCCGATGCAATGGCTAAAGGCATTAAAGGCTTTGACTACGAAAAGGCGTTTGAAGCCGCTAAGCACAGTGCCATGCTGGACCATCTTGGACTGGATGCTTATAAAAAGAACGGTTACATCAGTATTGACGATGAGCACGAAAGTGTTTCCAAAACCCTTGAGTATGCTTATGACGACTGGTGTATTGCGAAAATAGCCGAAATTTTAGGCAAAAAAGAAGACCACAATTACTTTATGACCCGTTCGCAAAGCTGGAAGAATCTATTAGACCCTGAAACCAAAAACATGCGCCCACGCAGGAATGGTGGCTGGGATAAACCTTTTGACCCGCGTGAGGTAAACAACAACTACACCGAAGGCAACAGCTGGCATTATACCTTCTTCGTACCACAGGATATTGCAGGTCTTATTGAAGACGGCTATGGTGGACAGGAAGCCTTTGCTGCCAAACTGGATGAAATGTTTAACGCACCAAGTGCCACCACCGGACGCGAGCAGGTAGATGTTACAGGACTTGTGGGCCAGTATGCACAAGGCAACGAGCCTAGTCACCATATGGCCTATCTGTACACTTTTGCCGGGCAGCCGGAAAAAACCAAAGAAAAAATACGCTACATACTCGATACTTTTTATAAAAATGATCCTGACGGACTTATAGGCAATGAAGACTGCGGACAAATGAGTGCCTGGTATGTACTGAGCAGTATGGGACTTTATGCAGTATCTCCGGGTAAAGCTGAATGGACTGTTACCGAACCTTATTTTGATTTTATAAAAGTGAATTTTGAAAATGGCAAGTCATCCAACATCAATAAGAATAGTACTTATGACGAAAGGAAACTGTTTGGCTTCCCTGAACTTTACGGCAAGCCACACACCGAAAACATGCACCCTATTGTTCCTGTTCCTGCTATTGAAGCAGAAAGCAAATCGTTTGAGGATAAGATGAGCGTAAATATTATATCACATCTTAACACAGAAGACTCACAAAGACGTGTCCCTGAAACAATTTTGTTTTATAAAGTCTCTAACCCGCACGAAAAGGATAAAGGCTCTTATGAAATCTATAAAGAGCCATTCTCAATTAAAGAATCATCTATCATTCAGGCCTATTCTTCTGACGGATTAGGTACTACAAGCAAACCTGTAACAGCCACTTTCATCAAAAAACCAAACAATTACACCATAAAGCTTAATTCAAAATATAACAGAGCTTATCACGCTGGTGGTGCCATTGGACTTATAGACGGCATTACCGGAACCGAAAACTGGCGCAAAGGCGACTGGCAGGGCTATCAGTCTCAGGATTTTGAAGCCGTTATCGATTTACAGAAAAAAAAGAAAGTAAGCGGGGTCTCAGCGCGTTTCCTTCAGGACAGCCGTTCGTGGATACTGATGCCTGCTAAAGTAGAGTATTATGTTTCGGATGATAATGTGAACTATGTCCTGGCACATACCATTAAAAATACTGTTGATCCAAAAGAAGACGGATCAATCATAAAAAGTTTTGATGCAACACTGATAAATGTAAAGGCGCGCTATGTAAAGGTGAAGGCTTATAACTTTGGCAAATTACCGGAATGGCATCAGGGAGCCGGCGGTGATGCGTTCATTTTTATTGATGAAATAAGCATTAAATAGTTATCGGAGTTCGGGTTCAGAGTTTCGGGTTGCCACGATTGCTATTGGAACACTGAACACAGAACTCTACAACTCTGAACTATTTTCTTTCACCGGAAACAACAGCGAAGCCGCTACAGCAATTATCAGCACCCCTCCTACCACCATTAGCGAATGTGGTGAAGAAATGTGGTAGAATGGCGCTATGAGCATTTTTACGCCTATAAATGCCAGTATTACTGCAAGCCCATAATGCAGCCTGCTGAACATATGCATAAAATTCGCCAGAAGGAAATATAATGCCCTAAGTCCAAGTATCGCAAATATGTTTGAGGTATACAGGATAAAAGGATCGTCAGGAGCTATAGCAAATATTGCAGGGATAGAATCTACAGCGAAGATAAGGTCGGTAAACTCTATAACAGCAACAACAACTAACAGAGGGGTTGCCAGTTTTTTACCATCAATCTTTACAAAAAACTTGTCACCCTCGTAGTTTTTGGTCACATTAAAAAAGCGGTAGATGATCCTCGCACCAGGGCTTTTTGAGAAATCCTTGTTTTCGTCGTCATCCTCATGGGCACTCCACGATTTGATACCGGCCACGATCAAAAAGATTCCAAATAAGGAAAGCACCACATTAATATCATCTCTTGTTTTACCAAAAATCTCTATTGGCGGCAAATAGGTAAGATTAATGAGCTCTACACCCGTAAAGATAAATATCGCCCTAAATACCAATGCCCCTATAATTCCCCAAAACAATACTTTGTGATGCAGGTGTTTTGGTACATTAAAAAATCCGAAGACCAGTATAAACACGAACAGGTTATCTACAGAGAGGGCTTTTTCTATCCAGTAGGCACTCTGAAACTCCGTAAACTGCTCAAAACCCATTACATAATAAATCACACCGCTAAACGCCATTGCCAATGATATCCATACTACAGACCATGTTAATGCTTCTTTGTTAGAAACAACATGGCTGTTTTTATTAAACACGCCCAGATCCAGTAATAACATAATTATTACCAGTACAGAGAACCCTATAAGTACAGCAGGATGGTTTATCAGGTGGTCAGCATGCATGAGTATTAATCTAGTTTTTCGGTTAGTTTACTAAAAACGGTTTTGGCATCTTTGCCCTCGTATAAAATACTGTAAACAGCGTCAATTATAGGTGTTTTGGCTTCAAATTCCTTGTTCAGGTTATAAGCGCTTTTAGCGGCATAATATCCTTCGGCAACCATGCTCATTTCCATCATAGCCGATTTTACCGTATACCCCTTGCCTATCATGTTTCCAAACATCCTGTTCCTTGAGAATACAGAATAACCTGTAACCAGCAAGTCACCCAGATAAGCCGAATTGTTGATATTTCGCTTCATCTTGTGCACCTTTCGAATGAACTTTTTCATCTCACGGATAGCGTTACTCATAAGCAAAGCCTGAAAGTTATCGCCATAGCCTAGCCCATGTGCTATACCTGCCGCAATAGCATAGATATTCTTAAGCATGGCAGCATATTCTGTGCCAACAATATCGTCTGAAGTTTTGGTTTTTATGTAGTGGCTGTTAAGGTTCTTACCCATAATCTTTGCCTTTTTCTCGTTTCCGCAGGCAATGGTAAGGTACGACAGACGCTCCAATGCCACTTCTTCAGCATGGCACGGACCTGTAATAACCCCTATATTATCATATGAAATATCGTATTGGTCATGAAAATGCTCACCCACAATAAGGCTTGTTTCAGGAACAATACCTTTTATGGCCGAAAATATCACTTTATCTTCAAGGCTTACGGTCAGCTTTTCAAGCTCGCCGCTTAAAAAAGCAGAAGGGATGGCAAATATTACATAATCAGCATAGGCAACAGCCTCATTGATATCGCTGGTAAGCAGCAGCTTATTGGTATCAAATTCAACAGAGCTAAGATAGTTAGGATTATGCTTTTGTAGTTTTAAATGCTCAATAGCATCGTTGTTACGCATGTACCATGCTATTTGCGGTACATTAGAGCACAGCATTTTAGCAATAGCCGTCGCCCAGCTTCCACCACCTATAACAGCGAACTTTGGAGTATCACTCATGTTTACTTTATTGTTTGAAAGGTCAAAAATACTTAAAAATAAGCAATTCTTGCCTGCATTTTTAGCGAATACCGTAGTACAGGCAAAATTTCTTTAAGAAAACATTAACATTTAATTATGATGCCACTGAACAATGTAAACCCTTTTGTGTCCGTTATTCATTAGACTTCTGTTTACAATGGGGATGTACAACATAAGGTTAATAAAAATTTTTTGTTTTTGGTGTTTAAAAGGCATTCAGGATTTCTCCGGAATGCCTTTTATAATTTATACTAGTAGCTCATCTCAACAATAGCCTTAACCTTCTCCGGGGTAACATTCTGGCGTTCGCCAAGGCCTTTCCAGCCACGCTCCTCAAAACGTTTCACGATAAAGTCGGCAGTATTGCTGTACTCTTTTGTGTAGTTGGATATTTTAGTGTCCATACCCATTTTATGGAAAAATTCAACTGTTTTCTCAATAGCTTCAAGCGCAGCCTTATCAGTCTCATTCTCCGTAATATTCCAAACTCGACGACCATACTGTGCCAGCTTGTCTTTTTTGGTTTCAAACATAACACGGTACAGGTTCGGGCCTATGATAGCCAGCGTACGCGCATGATCTATCTCGTACAGAGCCGTAAGCTCGTGGCCAATCATATGGGTAGCCCAGTCTGTAGGCACACCTTTCTGGATAAGGCCGTTCAGTGCCATAGTGGCGCACCACATAAAGTTGGCCGCCAGTTTGTAGTCCGACGGGTTTTCAGCAACACCGGGACCAATTTCAACAAGCGTCTGCAAAATGCTTTCGGCAATCCTGTCCTGAAGTAAAGCATCGTGGGTATAGGTAAGATATTGTTCCAATACATGGGTATAGGCATCAATAACACCATTTTGTATCTGACGTTTCGGTAGTGAAGCCACCGTTTCAGGATCGCAGATTGAAAATACCGGAAATACCGCAGGTCCGCCAAAGCTTAGCTTTTCCTGGGTCTTATCGATAGTGATAACCGATCCCGAATTCATTTCGCTGCCCGTTGCCGGAAGTGTAAGCACCGTACCAAAAGGAACAGTATTGTCCAGAATCCTGATTCGTTTCACAAGGATATCAACCGGATCGCCCTCAAATTTGGCAGCTGCCGATATGAATTTCACCCCATCAATAACCGATCCTCCGCCTACAGCAAGTATAAAATCGATTTTCTTTTCACGGACAATCTCAACAGCCTTCATTACAGTTTCGTAGCGTGGGTTCGGCTCAATGCCGCCAAACTCAGTAATATCATAGCCTGCAAGGGCATCGGTTACCTGTTTGTGCACACCGTTGTTAAAAATACTTCCGCCACCATAGGCCAATAATACTTTGGCATCTTTAGCTATAAGGGAAGATAGTTTTGCAATCTGACCCCTGCCAAACACATAGTTTACAGGGTTATAGTATTCAAAATTAAGCATGGTTTTTATAAATTTTACCCAAAGTTACAAAATAGAGTAACGCCCTATGATAAAGTATTGTTAACCAATTGATGTTTACCGACACATTTCTGTCCTTTACCTCATAAACTTTTTTAGCACCAAAACCCGCCGTACATTTGTATTAAGATTTAAGATTGGTTGATTGGTTTATCGCCTGATGCTGTCCCGCAGCACAGGCAAATTTTACAAAACAGATTATTTGCCCCCACGAATAAGATGTCACTAAAAAATCCTGAGCTGGTTACTCAGGATTTTTTATTTGTAGCACTAATCCTCAACTAATCAAATAAAAAGAGATGTTTACCGACACATTTTCGCCCTTTACCTCATAAACTTTTTTGGCATCAAATCCCGCTGTATGTTTGTATCAAGATTTAAGATTGGTTGATTGGTTTATCGCTTGCTGCTGCCCCCTCAGCACTGGCACTTAAACAGCAGATTTGCCCCCACAAAGAAGCTGTTTACATAAAAAATCCTGAGTGTGGTTACTCAGGATTTTTTATTTATACTATTTCCTGTAAAACAGGTTGTGCTCTATATACTGCCACACCTTATACGGTAATAGCGGCTGCACATTCTTTCCTTCTTTTACACCGTTACGTATAAAAGTACTCGATATCTCTACCACCGGCGCATCTATCATGTGAATCTTTGGATGGTTTTCAAATTCCGGATTTAGCTTATCGGCACTTATACGCGGATAAACATAGATATGATGATTCTGCAACAGCACGTCATAGTTCTTCCATTTATGAAGGGAGTTGAGGTTGTCTTCACCCATTATCAGCGAAAATTCATGTGTGGGGAATTTCTCCTGCAAATGCGCCAGCGTATTTACGGTATAGTTAGGCTGCGGCAGCCTGAATTCAATATCGCTTGGCTTTAGCTTAGGGTAATCCTCAGTAGCTAAAAAAACCATCTGTAAGCGATGATGATCATCCAACAGGGTACTTTTCTTTTTTAAAGGGTTATGAGGCGTTACAACCATCCATATTTGATCCAGGCCGCTATATTCAGCCATATGGTTGGCAATAATAAGATGCCCGGTATGAATGGGGTTAAATGTCCCGAAGTATAGCCCTACTTTCATATTATTTGGAATCTTTGTCATCCTGACGAAGGAAGGATCTCTATTATAAACTAAGATTCTTCACTCCATTACATCCTGTTCGGAATGACAAACCGCGACTAAAAATCGCGGTTGTTATAATTAATCTGCTAAAAACTGCTTAACAAGCTCATACGCTTCACCTTTAGCAGTGTCAAGGTCGTAGTTTTTTATGATGGTATCAAACTGAGGTGCCGTTGCCA
The DNA here is from genome assembly GCA_003243255.1 of Flavobacterium psychrophilum. The sequence continues at coordinate 78,420 of QFQM01000001.1, forward strand.
ATTCAACCGATGCCTTTGCGATACGCATATTGATCTTGTCCTCGCTCTCGGTACTGCGTTTTTTAAGGCGTATCTTAAGCTCATCAATACTTGGCGGCTTAACGAATACTGCCAGTGTTTCCTCAGGGAATTTTCTTTTTATCCTAAGGCCTCCGGCAACGTCAATATCAAATATCACGTTTTTGCCTTCTGCCCAAATACGTTCAATCTCGGTTTTTAGCGTACCGTAAAAGTTATCGCGGTAAACCTCTTCCCACTCTACAAAATCGTCGTGTTTTATGTGCTGCTTGAATTCCTCAAGCGAGATAAAGTGATAATCCCTTCCGTTAACTTCGCCATCTCTTGCCTCACGCGTAGCTGCCGAAACAGAAAAAGCCAGATTAAGATCCGGCTGTTCCAGTAAATGTCTTACTATAGTTGTTTTTCCTGATCCCGACGGAGCCGAGAACACTAGTAATTTTCCTTTTTTCATTAAAACTGTTATGTGTTCTGAGTTCTGTGTTTTGAGTTTACTCACTCAACCCTAAACTCTAAACGCTAAACTATAAAACGTTTAGCACTTGTTCTTTAATCTTTTCAAGCTCATCTTTCATCTGCACCACCAGCTTCTGCATTTTAGCGTGGTTTGATTTAGAACCCATGGTATTTATCTCACGACCCATTTCCTGGGTAATAAAGCCCAGCTTACGCCCGTTAGCTTCAGTTCCTGCAAGGGTTTCTATAAAATAGTTCAGGTGGTTCTCAAGGCGTACTTTCTCCTCAGTAATATCCATTTTTTCAAGATAGTAGATAAGCTCCTGCTCAAAGCGGTTTTCGTCTACATTTACAGTAAGCTCGTCTATAGCGGTACGAAGCCTTGCTTTTACATTAGCAATACGTTCACCGTCAAGCGCAACTGCCTCGTGCATGAACGCCAATATGTTTGCTATACGCGAAAGGAATTCTTTCTCAAGAGCAACGCCCTCACTTATTCTGAAGCTTTGAATGTTCTCCAGTGCCTGATCGATAACGCCTTCAATGTTATTCCACTCGTTCGGGTCAATCTCTTCACGTTCTGTTTTCAGGGCATCCGGCATACGCACAGCCATTTTCATCAGTTCGGTAAGATCGGCATCAGGAATAACTTCCTGCATCTGGGCAATGTATGCCTTAACGATAGGTGCATTGATCTTAGATGAAGTCTCTTCACCCGTAACTTCTACAAACAGTGAAAAGTCTATTTTTCCACGTTCCAGCTTAATACCTATTTTGTTTCGAAGCCCAAGTTCCATCTCACGGAAAGAAGATGGCATCCTTACGCTTACATCAAGGCCTTTGCTGTTAAGCGATTTAATTTCTACGGTAATCTTTTTTGTGGGTAATTGTAAAGAAGCTTTACCAAACCCCGTCATCGATTGTATCATGTAAAAAATTTAGTGCGACAAAGTTAATAAAAATAAATTGGTCGAAAGTTTTAAAGTCGAAAGTCGTAAAGCCCATTGAATATTCATTATACCCCTTGTGCCTTTACGACTTTCGACTTTATGACCTTTTGACTTACGGACTATTTCACCTCCTTAATAGCACTGCTTTCAATCCAGCCTACGCTGTCATCGGCAAGTTCTATCTTTTTCCAGTTGTCTACGATTTCCAGTACGTTTACTTTTGTCCCTTCGTGAAGCACAAAAGCATCTTCGGAATTTTGGGATGGCTCGCTCTTAACGGCAATCACTTCGGCAAATACAATAGCAGGATGCTCATTATTCTCAACCGATTTTACAAAAACAGCCGATAACACACTGATAACGATTACTAGCAGCATAACGAACATAGCAAAGAAAAATACGCGTTTTATAAGGGTGCTGCCTGCAAAGTAATACCCTACAAACATAGCCAAAAAGCCAAAGGCAAAGCCTACGGCAATCCACGCCCAGGTGTTATAATGATAGGTTCCGGTAAGGTTATACAGCATCTTGGAGAAGCCTACTTTAGGCACTTCTTTAATGTTGTCAATGGTCATTTTTTTGGCATAGCCAAGGTTTATCTGTGCATCCTTATTGTTAGGATCCAGTTGTAATGCCTTCTCAAAGTTATAGACCGATGGAGCTATCCTGCCCATTTTATAGTAGGCATTGCCAAGGTTAAAAAATACCTCCGCTGATTCTTTCTTTTCTTTCAGAATGTTCTCATACTCCTGTGCTGCTTCAGCATAGTTGCCTTTACGGTACAGTTCGTTAGCTTTCTCAAAAGCACCCTGTGCAACAGCTGCCTGAGTAAGGAATATTGTTATTAAAATATAAATTAGCTTTTTCATCTTATAAAGTTCCATTTATAACCCTTCTGATTCCGTCTTTTATTAAAAGAACATTGAAATTGATCAGCATACCTAACTTATTTTCTGACAATTTTAAATAGGTTAAAAGCTGTGCTAAATGAATATCGTTTAATTCTTCTACTGACTTAACTTCTATTACAAATTTGTTTTCGACCACAATATCCATTCTGTAGCCAATTTCCAATTTGACTTCTTCATAAATCAAAGGAAGTGCTTTTTGCTTTTCAACAAACAGCCCTTTTTTATATAATTCATAGCATAAACATTCACAATAGGCACTTTCCAAAAGCCCCGACCCTAACGCTTTGTGAACTTTAAGAGAGCATTCGTAAACAATCTTAGCTATTTCGTTTTCTTTCATTTATATAAATTTAACCACAAGGTTCGCTAAGTTTTTTTCACAAAGATCACTATGATAGCACTTCGTTTAAAGAACACTAAGCTTTGTGGACATTGTGCCTTCTTTGTGGACTTTGTGGTTAAAAATCCTCAATTCTCATATCTAACATCTCAATACTATATCTGCTTCTCTAATGCCGTTATCACTGCCACAGCATTATCATAATCATGCTGCATTGCCGAATCAGACGATGGCGCATACCTTGCAAACTCACAGCTGTCCATTATTTTACTGAAGTCGGCAACAGTTTCTTCTTTGGCATTACGCGACAGTAATAGTTCTTTAATATTATCGCGGCTCATGTCGGCAGTTTCAATATGCAGTTTTGCTTTAAGGAAATTATGCAGTGCTTTTTCCAGCGCCAGATAGAACCCTGCTTTGTTGCCAAGCTGTTTCCTGGCTTCGCCGAGGAATTTCTTAGCCAGCTTATTGTTCTGCCTTATTTTGCTTCCTACCACATCGCTATCATATGCCTCTTTTTTCTTCCTTCCGAGAATAATAAACGGAATCAGCAGGAACGGGGCGAACAGTAATCCCCAGAACAATCCTGATCCGAAGAAATCATCACGCCCAACAGGCTTAAGCGATGTTTCCAATGCTATAAAACGGAATGGTTCAACCGATTTCACCTCTTTTTTGTTCGATTCTCCCTTGTCCGCACTTTCCTGATTGTCCGACACGTTGAGTACATTGATCATGATCTCATCGTGCGTAACGGTTTTGTAGGTATGCGTAGCAAGGTCAAACCATGAGAAAGACAAAGCTTTTATAGGGTATTTCCCTTTGTTTTGAGGTACTATAGTGTAACTGTCGGAAATGCTTCCCTGCATACCGCTCAATGGTGTTGTGACATTTTCTTTATGTTCCGGATCATACATCTCAAGCGCAGCAGGAACCTGTGGTTTAGGCAGCGTGAAAAGCTTAAGGTTACCTTTACCCGAAACCGCAATATCAAGTTGTACAGGCTCTCCGTTTTTGCTAACGGTTGCAGATGGTTTTACCGTAAATGTAAAATTACCTACAGCCCCTGTAAAGTCTGCCGGTTTGCCTTTTTCAGGCAATGCTTTTACATTGATGAATTTTTTACCTGCCGATACTACCTTGTTGGTAGCAACCATAAACTGGCGTCCAAAGATATCCCTTCTGCCATTTGGCACTTCCATAGAGACATCAAGTGTAAGCGGCTCAATTTCGAGCCTTCCGTCTTTTTGAGGATACAGCACGGTCTTACGCAATACCATCATACGGTATTCCTGACCCTGATAATTTTCCTGTTCTACAACAGGATTCTTTATATCAATATTCTGGCTCCAGAAATCATTATACTGTGGTGTAGATACTTCTTTCCATCCTCCTACAGCCGTATATGGGCTAACATATATCTTATATACTACTGTTACGGGCTCGTTTACATACGGATTGGTTTTACTTATCTCAGCCACCAAATGCACACCCTGATCAACATTCTGCTGCATTTCCTGCTGGTGCTGCTGATTGTTGGCATACGGATTCGGGTCGGCACCGGCAATAGCGTCGCCAATCTTAATTTTTATAGGAGCCGTCTTGTATTCGTAACCGTTTATGATTATTGTTGCTGCACCAATGGTAAAATTACCTTTAGCAGTAGGAATAAGCAGGTACTTGTAGCTTTTGCTGAATGTCCGTTTCCCGTTAATCCATGAGTTGCTTACCATCTGGCTTGGGCCCGAAACCCTAAAGCCCGGAAACTGAGGAGGCGTAAAATTATCACCATCCTGATTCATGGTAAACTCAACAATAAGGCGTTCGTTTATACCCAGCGATGTTTTACTGGGTACAGCCTTAAACTCTACCTGCTGGGCATATATGCCCTGTACAAAAAGCAATAATAGTAAGATGTATCTTTTCATCGTTCTTTGCTTAACCTGAAAATATTGCGTTTTTAAGTTTTATTATTCTCCTAAAAGGAATTAGCACCGCTTTTTACCACAAGGACCACTAAGAAAGCACCATGTTCACAAAGCTTTGTGTCCCGATAACAGTCGGGTTGTGTATTACATTGTGCCCTTTGCGGTTTATTTACGGATTAGTAGCAGTAAAGCCAAAAATGTTACCAGTCTTTTTGCTGGTTGTTATTAGGCCTTACCCTTACCTTTCTGCCATTAACCTTATCCTGAATCTTTTTCTCTTCGTTGTTCATGGCATCAAGCAGATTTTCCATTCGTTGTTTCGATGGGCTTGGCCCTGCTTCAGGTTTAGGCTGTCCTTTATCTTTCTGGTCGCCATCTTCTTTAGGATCTCCCTTATCACCTTCCTTCTTCTGGTCGCCTTTGTTGTTGTCTTTATTATCCTTCTGGTCGCCCTTATCTCCCTTATCGTTGCCTTTGTCGCCTTTATCTTTCTGGTCGTTGCCTCCACCACCATTAGGCTGTTGCTGTTTGTTGTCCTTATTCTGGTCTTTTTTATCCTTATTGTCCTGAGGCGGTTTTTGCGGCGGCGGCGGATTGTTCTTCAGCATTTCCTTTGCCAGGGCATAATTATACCTTGTTTTATCATCACCCGGATTGTTACGAAGCGCATTCTTATAGGCTTCTACCGCTTCCTGATAATTCTTTTCTTTCATAAAGATATTACCCAGGTTATGGTAAGCCATATGCTTTTGCTGCTTTGTAGATGCGCTTTTTATAGCATCCAGGTAAGCATAAGCGGCTTCGGCACTTTGTCCCTGCCTGTATATGGCATTCCCAAGATTGTAGGCTGCCGATGCCTTTGTAGGCGATTTAGATCTCGACAATCTGTAATCGGCCTCGGCTTCCTTATAGTCGTTTTTAGTAAACTCTTTATTGCCTTTTTCAAGGTCTTTATCTCTTTTTGGCTTAGCCTGCGCAAATGAAAGCACCGTAAACAACAGCAGGCCGTATGTAAATAGTCTCCTCATTATTCTTTTTCATTAAACAGGTTAAGTTTGCTGATCCATGCTGTTTTTCTTTCCAGCAGGAATACGTCTATAAACAGCAGTAAAAATGCTGCTCCAAGAAACCACTGGTATTGCGAATCGTATACCGCCATCTGTTTGGCTTCAAATTCGGTTTTTTCCATATTACCAAGGGCATTCTTTACATAGTCTGACACCTCGCGGGTGCTTTTTCCATATACATAACCTCCTTTAGTAGCAGCAGCAATACTTTTCAGATCCTGCGGGTACATTTTGGTTACAACTACATTACCGTCACCGTCGCGTTTAAAGCTTTCGGTACGTCCGTTGGCCTTAAGCGGAATAGGCCCTCCTTTTTCGGTACCTACACCCACGGTTATCAGTTTAATACCTTTTTCTTTCAGTGCCTGTGCTGCCTCTAGGCTGCCTTCGCCATGATCTTCACCGTCTGATATCAATATCACCAGCTTACTGGTTTGCGGATCGTCAAAGTAAGAAGTCGCCAGTTGAAGTGCATCGCTAATGGCTGTTCCCTGTGATGAAACCATATCGGTATTCATATTCTGGAGGAACATTTTTGCCACGCTGTAATCACCTGTAATGGGTAACACTGGGTAAGCACTTCCCGCATAGGCCACAATACCAATCCTGTCGGTACCAAGCTGATTGATAACCTGCGAAACAATCTGTTTTGCTTTTTCAAGTCGGTTAGGGGCCATGTCTTCAGCTAGCATACTCTTAGAAACGTCTACCGCAAAAACAATATCAACACCTTCGCGTTTCACGGTTTCTACTTTTGTCCCTATTTTTGGGTTTACCAATGCAATTATAATGCCTGATAGTGCTAAAAGCAGCACTACAAGCTTAAGAGCCGCCTTAAAAACCGAACGGTTCGGTGTTAGTTTTTTTACCAGTTCAGGATCGCCAAACTCACGCTGCTTTTTTTTCTGCCAATACAAATTAAGCAGGAACAGCAACAGCAATACCGGGATAATGCCCAGCAGGTATAAGTATTTTGGTTCGTCTAATTCGTACATACTAAATAAAGCTTCTGTAAAGGGTTTTCCTTGCCACCATTTCGGCAAGCAGCAATCCAAATGCTATCCATGCCCACATATGGAATTTTTCGTCGTAATTGTAATATTTCATCTCCTCGATCTCTGTAGTCTCGAGTTTGTTGATCTCGTCGTAAATAGATTTCAGTTTGGTGTTAGACGTCGCCCTGAAGTACTTGCCATTTGTTTTTCTGGCAATCTCCTTCATCAGTTCCTGGTCTATCTCCACCTTCATCATTTTATATAAAAACCCACCGTCGGGCCTTTTAGCGTAAGGAAACTCGGCATTACCGTTTGTTCCAATACCAATGGTGTATACTTTAATGCCATATTCCTTAGCAATATCGGCAGCCATACGCGGATCGATAACGCCCGAATTGTTTACCCCATCGGTAAGCAAAATGATAACGCGGCTTTTGGCCTTACTGTCTTTCAGTCGGTTTACGGCCGTAGCAAGACCAACGCCAATACCCGTACCATCCTTCAGCACGGTCTCATCATATTTAACCGATTTGATAGCATCTGTAACCAAGGCTTTATCGCTGGTAACCGGAGTTTTGGTATAGGCTTCACCGGCATACAATACAAGCCCAATGCGATCGTTAGGACGGCCGTCAACAAAGTTCTCGGCGACATCCTTAAGTGCTTCCATACGGTTAGGCTTCAGGTCGCGTGCCAGCATACTGCCGGATACGTCCATCGCTATAACAATATCAATACCACGTGTGGTCTTGGTCCTGTTGTTCACGTCTACAGTTCGAGGACGTGCCAGAGCCACAATAATAGCACTTAATGCCAATAACCTAAGTGCAAAAAGTACCGGTTTAAGCCTGCCAAGCAATGAAGGTTTGGCTTTAAAAGCGTTTAGTGAACTTATTTTTAGTGTAGCTGTCTGTTGTTTTCTTTTCCAGATGTACCAGCCGATAGCCAGCGGCAGCAGCGTGAACAGCCAAAAGAATCCCGGATGTAAAAAAGTTACGTCTTTCATAATTAGTTTACCCTTAGTTCAACGGAGTTCTTAATTCGTTCTAACAGTTGAGGAGCATATTCATCTCCCTCACGGTGCAGTATCAAAATCTGCTGCAGGCCTGAAGCCTGTTTAAACAGCAATGTTTCATAATAGGCTCTTATAGGCTGTTTGGTAATAGGGTCAGGCAATGTCATGGTACCATAAGCCCTTATACCGGTTATTCCTTTATCAGTATTAAAATCTTCACTCTTAACCAGTATATTGGCTGCCCCCTGAGTCTCCATAGCTTTAAGCCCGCTCTCAAGAGCTACGTTCAAATCTGCATCTACAGGCTGCTTAAAGGTTGTTGTAGCAACATATACATAGAATTTATCAAACAAAGCACCGTATGAGAACATACTCATTGATCTTATATTGGCCATAGCCTCAGGCGGGATCTTACCTTTCAGGTCTTCACGCTTAAGCACTTTTGGCGTTTCTATAATAACGGCAGGGTCTCCATATTCACTCTTAACCCATTCTCCTTCAAGAAGCTCTTTTGTTGGATGACCTAAAATATTATCCTTAAGGTAATCCATCCCGAAAACATATACCGAAACACCAAATAAAACTAAAACAGCAGCAATACTGCTTAGTATTATAGTATTTTTTCTCTTTCGGGCTTTTCTTTTAGCCTGAGCCTCAAGCCAAAGATGAGTGTGTATATCATCGTCTTCTTTCTCCTCAGGAATGCTGCGGTCTATTACCACTATTGTTTTTTCTACCCTTTTGCGGTCTTCGGCAATTTCGTAGTCAAGCGGACGCGATTTGGCAAACTTCACCATATCGGCTGTACGCAATATCTTTTCGAGTTCTTCAAAAGTTTCCTGAGACAGATTCATTTTCTTTTTACGAACCGCATCCCTCATCGCGTCAATAAGTTCGCTGGTGGTGCTCTCCATCGCCGGAACATGAATGGCTTCCTCAATATAAGTACGGGCTATATCCGTAAGCTGGCTGTAGTAATCTTTTACAGCACCTTTTTCAAGAAGCTCTCTCTTTTCAAGCTCTTTAAGTTCGCGTGAAGCCCTTTCTATAGGAGAGATAACTTCTTCTTTTTTAGCCTTAGGTTCGGCAGGTTTCCTGTTCTTAATATACTTCCATAAAAAATATCCTCCGGCACCTAATACGGCTATAGCAAACAGTATCCATAACCAAAAAGAAGCATTAGACTGGCCTTTAAGCACCGGCTTGATGTCATACATCTTTTGCTTAAGGGTGTCAACTTTAATGTTGTTTACCTCTATACGCAGGGAATCGGTTTTAATCATCTTGTTATTGATAACGACCGGCAGCGAAGGGATTACATACTTACCCGAATCGAACTGGGTAAGGCCATATTTTTTTATTAGCTCATACATAGCCCCATCCTTAATGGTATCAACAGGGTATGATTCCAGCACCTCAAGCTGCCCAAAGCTCTTTCCTTCAGGAAAGCTTACTCTCGAGGCAGTGTCAACCTTCGTTTTCAGCGTAAGGTTAAACTGGGAACCGATTTTTATTTTAGTAGAGTCAATACTTGCCTGAACCTTCTTTTGCTGCCCGAAAACAGTAACGGCAGCCAGCAGGAAAAGTATTGTATACAGTTTTGTCTTGATCATTTCTTTTTTGTTTTCACCAATGGTTTTGCTATCTGGACTTAAAGTAGCCCAACAGTTTGGTTACATACGATTCGTCTACCCTTGTGCTTACAGATCCTGCACCGCAACGGCTAAAGGTATCTTTAAAATATTTAAGCCTCTCCTGGTAATAAGCGCCATATTGCAGCCTTACCGATTTTGAGCCCGTGTTTACCAACATTGTTTGTCCTGTTTCGGCATCAAGCATGTTTACAAGGCCTATATTTGGCATCTCTTCCTCACGGATGTCGTATACTCTTACACCTGTAATATCATGTTTTTTTGAAGCGATCTTCAGCGTATGCTCATAATCGGGCGTTGCCATAAAATCGGATATCACAAATACGATAGCCCTCTTTTTAAGCACACCGCTTAAAAACTTCAGTGCCTGGCCTACATCCGTCTTTCTGCTTTTTGGCTCAAACTCTATCAGCTCACGGATGATGCGTAATACGTGCGATTTTCCTTTTTTAGGCGGAATGAAAAGCTCGATCTGGTCAGAGAAAAGGATTAGCCCTATCTTATCGTTGTTTTGCGTGGCACTAAAAGCCATGGTTGCAGCAATTTCGGTAACGATATCTTTTTTGAACTCGTTTTTTGTACCAAAGCTTTCCGATCCCGAAACGTCTACCATAAGCATCATGGTAAGTTCGCGCTCTTCTTCAAAAACCTTAATATAAGGTTCGTTGTAACGCGCGGTAACATTCCAGTCTATGGCACGCACATCGTCGCCAAACTGATACTGGCGCACCTCGCTAAAGGTCATACCACGACCTTTGAATGACGAATGATATTCTCCCGAGAAGATGTGATTGCTCAGCCTTCGGGTCTTTATCTCGATCTTACGAACCTTTTTTAATATATCTTTTGTATCCATAATATTAGTCTAAAGTCTAAGGTCTTAAAGTCATAAAGTGCCGAACACGGACGTTCGACTTTATGACATTTGACTTTATGACTGATTAAGGTACTTCGATCTCGTTAACGATCTTGTTAATGATGTCTACAGAAGTAATGTTTTCTGCCTCTGCTTCATAGGTAATACCTATCCTGTGACGAAGCACATCGTGTACTACTGCCCTTACGTCTTCAGGAATTACAAAACCTCTGCGTTTGATGAATGCATAACATTTTGCAGCTGTAGCAAGATTGATGCTACCCCTTGGTGATGCTCCAAAACTGATAAGCGGTTTTAGTTTTTCCAGCTTGTAGTTTTCAGGATAACGGGTAGCGAATATGATATCAAGAATATATTTTTCAATTTTTTCGTCCATGTATACCTCACGCACGGCTTCCTGTGCACGAAGTATCTGCTCTAAAGTAACCACCTGGTTTACTTTATCAAAAGCACCTTTAAGGTTTTGGCGGATAACATGGCGCTCATCATCCATTTTAGGATAGTCGATAACCGCTTTTAGCATAAAACGGTCTACCTGTGCTTCCGGAAGCGGATAAGTACCCTCCTGCTCTACCGGGTTCATGGTAGCCATTACAAGGAATGGTTTTTCAAGCTTAAAAGTGTCTTCACCAATGGTTACCTGCTTTTCTTGCATGGCCTCAAGCAACGCCGACTGCACTTTTGCAGGAGCCCTGTTAATCTCATCGGCAAGCACGAAGTTGGCAAAAATAGGCCCTTTCTTGATTGTGAATTCGTTTTGTTTGATGTTGTAGATCATAGTACCTACCACATCGGCAGGAAGTAAATCGGGAGTAAACTGTATACGGCTAAATTTTCCGTGTACTGCCTGGCTCAGCGTATTGATAGCCAAAGTTTTGGCAAGACCCGGCATACCTTCAAGCAGTATGTGCCCCTGCCCTAAAAGGCCGATAAGCAGTCTTTCAATCATATACTTCTGGCCTACGATAACCTTGTTCATTTCCATGAAAAGCATATCTACAAAAGCACTTTCCCTTTCTATTTTTTCATTAATCGCCCTAATATCGAGCGTTGATGTGTTTTCTTCCATATCCGTAAATTTTTTGGAGTGTGAATTTAGCAATGTTAAAGTAACGAAACAAGTACAATTTTAATATAATGCATCTTTGTTAACGAGTTGTTAAAGCAAAACGTATAGTTGTATCAAAAAATATTCCACTATTTCAACACATCTCAAAAAAAATTAATCTTACAAAAACAAATTGGTAACACACACCCCAAATCACTTATATTTGCGGCCTTAATTAATTATAGGGCAATGCCTACAGGGTTCTTCATGCCTGTAGGTGTTCCCGCTGCAACTATTAATTAAACTACCTGATAGGCCTGTCCGGCTGTATTTATATACAGTCAACAGGTCTTTGTTAGTATTTTGGGCATGCCTGCTACCTAAATGAATAATGAAATCATTATTTTTATAGGCATAAAAAACCTTATAACCGATATGGACATTACACTTTCGCCCATAATAGCAGGAGCCATGAACTGGGGCGTATGGCAAAGCAATTTAACAACTGCAGAAATGGCCAGGATGATAAAATCCTGCATAGATAACGGAATTACAACTTTTGACCATGCCGACATTTATGGCGGCTATACCACAGAAGCCGAATTTGGAAAAGGATTCACCCAAAGCGGCATAAAGCGTGAGGAGATACAGCTTATATCTAAATGCGGTATACAACACACTATTGGCAGCAGGCCAAATAAAGTAAAGCATTACGATTATTCTAAGGAATATATCATTTGGAGTGCAGAGAATTCGCTAAAGTTCCTGCAAACAGATTATCTTGATATTCTTTTGCTTCACCGCCCAAGCCCGCTTATGCATCCTGATGAGATCGCAGAAGCTGTAGAGCAACTCAAAAAAGAAGGCAAAATAAAAACCTTTGGAGTTTCTAACTTTACCAATAGCCAGACCGATCTTATCCGTAGCCGTACCGAAGTATTTTGCAACCAGATAGAATTCTCTGCAACACACATTGAACCTATGCTTGACGGAAGCCTGGATTATATGATGGTAAACGGTATTAAACCAATGGCATGGAGCCCGATTGGTACTATCTTTAAAGAGCATAACGACCAAACGCACCGCCTTAAATTATTACTATCTGACCTGGTGGCTAAATACGGCGTTACCGCCGATGTTATACTGCTGGCATGGATCATACAGCATCCTGCAGGCGTGATACCTGTATCGGGATCGGTAAATCCGGACAGACTTAAAAAACAAATGAAAGCAGCTACCCTTAAACTGGAACTGGAAGACTGGTTTGCTATCTGGACGGAAAGCATTGGGAATAAAGTGCCATAATCATTGTTTTAATGTTGAAAGTTCTCATGTTTTAATGTTACATTCCTAAACTTTCAACAACCACAAACTTTAATAACATTTCAACGTTTAACTTTATAACTAAAGATGAAAACAGCATTAATAACAGGCGCAACCAGCGGTATAGGCCGTGCCACAGCCCGACTATTAGCAAAGAATCATTACAGGCTTATCATCTGTGGACGACGTGAAGACCGACTTGCCGAATTGCAGGACGAATTTTCGCATCTTACCAAAGTACATACACTAAACTTTGATGTTCGCCATAAAAAAGAAGTAGCACAGTCTCTAAAATCATTGCCTAAAGAGTTTGCCAATATTGATGTGCTTATCAACAATGCCGGTAATGCCCATGGGCTTGATCCTATCGAAAATGGCGATGTACACGACTGGGATGCTATGATCGATATTAATGTAAAAGGATTGCTTTATGTATCCAAAGAAGTGATTCCCGGAATGGTTGAACGCCGTAGCGGACACATTATCAATATCGGGTCGATTGCCGGAAAAGAAACGTATACTAATGGAAACGTTTACTGTGCGACTAAACATGCTGTTGATGCTATAAACCAGGGTATGCGAATGGACCTAAACCAATATGGCATCCGCGTTGGGGCTATCAATCCGGGTATGGTAGATACCGAATTCAGTGAAGTACGCTTTAAAGGCGACAAGCAAAGGGCCGAAAACGTGTACAAAGGTTTTGAGCCGCTAAAAGCTGAAGATATTGCCGATGTTATCCACTTTGTAGTTTCAAGGCCATACCATGTAAATATTGCTGATCTTTTAATATTGCCAACGGCTCAAGCTTCGGCTACTATAGTGAATAAATCTGTTTAGGGTTTAGAGTTTTGTGTTCAGAGTTACTTACTCATTCTAAAAAATTATGGCTAAAATAGAATGTTTTGAGGATTTGCAAGTATGGATGCTGGCTAGAGAAATTAGCCAGGCTGTTTGGTCGTTGTTTGACAGTACATGTTTAGGTAAAGACTATGAATTAAAGAACCAAATGAGCAGATCATCCGGCAGTATAATGGATAATATTACAGAAGGTTTTGAACGAAACGGTAATCGCGAGTTCATCCAGTTTTTATGTATTGCAAAAGGTTCTTGTGCAGAATTAAGATCACAGCTTTACAGAGCTTTTGACAGGAAGCATATCTCAAAAGAACAATTCGAAGAAATTGCCAATAAAACAAATTATGAAAACCAAAAACTGGGAGCCTTCATATCTTATTTGAATTCTTCAGCCTATAAAGGCACTAAGTTTCTAAAGGTCACACAAGAAAGCCCTGAACACAAAACTCAGAACTCTAAACAACAATAAATGATCAATAAACGCCTCTTAATTAAAAACCTGCTCGCTCATAACGATGAGAGCAGCTTTTATGATAAGAAGCGCCAACTTAATTTACATACAAAAGAGGGTAAGGCCAAGTTTGTAAAACATATTTGCGCGTTGTCAAACTCTAACCCAGAGAACAATTCGTATATTGTGGTTGGAGTAGAAGATCATGACAATGAGATTTTAGGCACCGATTTTTATGACGATAGCCGCATCCAGAACCTTGTAAATGCTTTTCTCGAAAATCCTCCTACCATACAATATGAAAATGTACCTTTTCCTAACCTACCCAAAGACAAGGTAGTAGGACTCGTTACCATTAAACCAAAAAGCGGGACTTCTTATTTTAAAAAGAACATTTACACTATTCCTTCCGGAGCCATATTTTTTAGGCGCGGCAGTAATTCGATACCGCTTGAATCGGGCATGGAGGTTAGCAATACAAACGGTAATGCCGAAACCGTAACAGGTATAGAAAACGGATCACGAAACAGTATTGCGCATACCCTGGAAGGCGTTATGGACTTTGTAACCAACCGCCATAAGGACATGAGTGCCAAATACAAAGTTTTTAAAGAACTATTTGTAGTATGCTGGGCAGGCCATAAAAAAGTGGTAAGAGGAAACACCTACTACTCCCGCGTTGACATTGAGCTTATCAACGAGCAGATTAAGCTATTTTATTCTGCACTTGATGAGGTTAGCATCAGCTATGATGAGGACAGCTTTTCGATAACCGAATATGTAGCACTGGGACTTAATGACAAAACCAGTTATTACCCTTTGGAAGAAGTTATCATACGTTTTGAGGAAAACGGTTATTATAAAATGGATTCAGTACTGTTATTTGACCCTCCACAGTATAACCGTAAGATGATGTTCCATATTTACAATGCAAACCTTGCCCTGCTTACAAAACTCGAAAAAGGGATTTCATTATCAGATCGCGAACAAAAAGATTTGCTAAACCTTCCTTCAACCCTCATGATTTGCCATTTAAATGGCTTTACAGAAGCAAAACAACGTTTGGCAGATGCCAAACCCCTGCTTAAAGCATGGCCCGATGAGCAGGCTTATATTTCGTTTAAGGAGGCAATGCGTGTATTACGTAAAATGAAATATGACGTATAAAAAAATCCCGCCGGAGCGGGATCTTCAACTCAAAAAAATCAAATTTTAATGCTTAATCAGTTTGTAACCGGCACTACCTGTATCGGTAGTGATTTTTACAAAGTAGATTCCGCTCTTCAGTGTGTAGGTGTCGATTATTGAATTATTTGCTGACAGGCACAGCCTTCCATTAATATCATAAACCGCTACTGATTGCAGCTCTCCCTGAGCAACCTCAACATGTAGCTGGTCTTTTACCGGGTTAGGATACAATCTGGCAATCGTTAATGCATTATCATTTAGCCCAAGTATCTCAACAACTTCTGTTGTAGCCGTATTGGTAATAATAGCCTCATTAAAGTCGAAATAGATCTCCGCCGTATTCGAAACGATATCACCAAGCCCATACTCAGCTTTAGGCTTAATTTTATAGGTTACAAAACCGTGGCTACCGGGTTCATTTGCGGTACTGTCCGGCAGATAGATATCTTTATATTCAAATTCAAGCAGGTTATCAGTACGTTTCACTTCATAGATATGACTTGAAGCAATTGGTTTAAAAGTAGACCAATCCAATAAATCGTCAAGTGTATTTTCAAGCCTGATATTTATCGCTTCCGCAGTTCCCGTATTCTGGAAACGTATGGTATACGTCAGGTAATCACCTGCCTGGCCTTCATAGATTTCAGCCCCTTCATGAACCGTAATATCATTAGGGTCATATGAGTTTACAATCGTCTGGTTTAATACAGCCACGTTATTTTCCGGAGTAGCATCATTGGCCACTGCTGAAAGGCTTGACTCAAAATTAAGGATTTCGTTGCCAACATTAACAGGAGGTTGTTTTACTAAAAATATTACATTCCCATAAGCAGAATTAAAAGGCTGAATATCGCCAACAGGTATCACTAAATTTCCGCCTGTTGCTGTTGTTCCTGCGAATACTGAACTTACATAATCTATCCTGTTATTATCGAATGAAAGGTTTAGTGTAACATCTTCCATCAGCAGGGTTCCCGAATTTTTCACTACAACACGATAGTAAGCGTCAAAACCAGGCCTTGCAACTCCTAAAGGCAGGAATGTTACCTCAAGATCGTTTACAACCAAAGGCGCACCAAGACAATGGTTAATAACAACATTGTTCACCTCATCATCAAAAGTTACCTCCTGTACAACGGGATCTATAGAGGTAAACAATGGAGATACCACCTGAAGATTTACTGTATAGGTTCCTTCCTGCCAGCCATAAAGATTATATTGTCCATACTGATTTGTATATACCGAATACGAAAAATCGTTTATCTCTACCTGAACTTCAGTATAAGGAAGACCTACATCACCTGCGTCGCAAACACCGTTTGCATTACTGTCATACTGTACTATTCCATGAATAACATTATTAAGCGGGTTTAACTGAGGTAATCCTACCCAAAAACTTTGCCCGTCCACTCCGCAGTTCGACCTTACATAGAACTTATAAGTCATTTCCGGATTAAGAGGGCTTATAGTTGCCGTAGTTGTAGCCACACTACCCGATGGAACAGTAGATTCGTTTGGCAAATCATTAGTGCTGGTGTACCAGTAATCATAGCTGGCTGCTCCTGAAGCTGTCCAGCTGTATGTTATAGATTGTGTATCGGCCGAAGTAACTTCAACATTAAGAGGTGCAGGGCAGTTATTATCAGGAAAATATACCGGCCCTACCCATGTGCTAACGCCTCCGTCAGGACAAATAGCTCTTACATAATATTTGTAAACGGTATCAGGCAGAAAAGCCTCTCCTGAAGTAGTTGCCGAAACTGAAAAGGGAGTTTGTCCGTTAATTATAGTACCAATTCCCGAAGGCACTGCATCACCAGGTATAACCTCAATTTCCCAGGCTGAAGCATTGGAAGAATTTGTCCATGATAATGTTGCCGATGTACCAGTCATAGAGGCTACGGGACTTGTTGGCGAAGGACAATTCGAAACGATCCCAACATCATCAACCAGCCAGCCATCGGCACTGCTGCCTATCATTACGAAGGCAATATGTACCTGCTGAAATACATATTGTGCAGGTATAGCAATATTTTTTTGCATGTACTGAGTTTGTTCCGGATTCATTTCCAGTTCAGTAGCAGTATAAAGCGTTGTAAAAGAGGAAAGATCATTGGCATTAGATCCTATCATCACTTTATAAACGCTACCCTGATTGCCATTTTGAAGTAATCGTGACTGAAAATGTACTGAGGCATTAGCCGGAGCATAAAACATTGGAGAGATAAGCCAGTCTTCCTGCACAGGGTTTGTGGGCGAAGCAGGATCTATTTTAAGCAAGGCTGCATGGCCAGTTCCACCAAACGGAGGATATTCAGTACCCGGAACGGTTTGCTCCCATGTTACCCCTGCTCCTCCTCCATTTACAACTTTCCATTGTGGCGGTGCCGGCGGAGTTCCTGTCCAGGGGTCATCAAACTGTTGAACAGTTAATTGCGCATTGCTGCTAAATGACAGCAAAATTGCACCGAGAAGTAGTAATTTTTTCATAGTTTATGTGTTTTTAGTTTAAGATTGGAAACGGATGTTACAGCATTCCGAAATATAAAATAGCCGGAACCGACAAGCTCCGGCTAATTGATTTTAGTGTTTTATGATTTTGTAATTGGCACTACCGGCATCAGTAGTCACTTTTACCAAATAGATTCCGCTGTTAAGGGTATTTGTGTCGATTATACCACTTTTAGCAGAAAGGCACAATCTGCCGTTGATGTCATAAACAGCCACTGATTGCAGTTCGCCCTGAGCAACCTCAACGTGTAGCTGGTCTTTTACAGGGTTAGGATACACCCTTGCAATTGCAAGAGCATTATCATTAAGACCCACAGTAGAAGATACGACCTCGGTAGTAGCAGTATTGGTAACAATAGCCTCATTAAAATCGAAATAGATTTCAGCTGTATTCGAAACCATATCACCCAAACCATATTCGGCTTTAGGCTTAACTCTGTAGGTCACATAGCCGTGGCTTCCAGGTTCATCTGCCGATTCATAAGGAAGATTAATTCCTGCAAAGAAAAACTCCAATTGATTTCCCTCACGTTTAATTGCATTACTGTGGCTTGATTTTACAGGTTCAAAAGTATCCCAATCCAGCAAATCATCGAGGGTATTTTCAAGTCTGATGTTAATAGCATTACCATTCCCTGTATTTTGGAAACGTATAGTATACGTCAAATAATCATCTGCCTGATCTTCATAGATTTCAACTCCTTCATGAACCGTAATATCATTAGGGTCAAATGAGTTCGTTATCATCTGAGACAATTCGTAGCTGTTATTATCCAGAAATACATCATCTGCTATTTCAGACAAGGCAGCCGTAAAGTTCACGATTTCTCCACCTATGTTTACCGGAGGCTCTTTTACATGAAATGTAAGAGCCACACTTTTATACATCCACAGATTAAAATCACCCGCATCAATAGTCAGGGTATTCCCTGAAATTGTAGCCGGAAATTCAGACGAAACATACTCGAGCCTGTCACTGTCAAAAGTAAAAGTCACATTTACATCGTTATTAACAGCGCTCCCTGAATTCCCCATGTAAACAATGTATTCAGCATTGAACCCCGGAACAGCATTAACAACCGGCACAATATATACCGCCATATTATTTCCGGGATTAAGCGCAGGCAAACAATGTGATATTGTAAGCTCATTGATTTCTTCGTCAAAAGCTACCTGCTGTTCAAGCACCGGGATGTCGGGAAAATTCATGTTCGAAGATACCTGAAGACTTAACGTATTCGTACCATCAGGAAGACTGTATATTGTATACTCGCCCAATTCATTAGTATAAACCGTGTAGGCATAAACTCCGTTAACTGACACAGCTACCGCCGCATTTTGTACGACACCATCCAAATCACAATCTCCGTCATCATTCCAGTCATATTTTACGATTCCATGCAATACGTTGTTGTAACTAATATCTGTAGAGAAGTTAAATGGCCCTGACCAGGCACTCATATGCTCCGGCCCGCATACCGATCTTACATAAAACTTATATGCCCCGGCAACTAAGTTGGTTATAACATACTCGTTGTCATTTACAACAACTCCAACTCCGGTAGGACCTTCGGCAT
The DNA here is from genome assembly GCA_003243255.1 of Flavobacterium psychrophilum. The sequence continues at coordinate 97,585 of QFQM01000001.1, forward strand.
CCGGAGGCGAAACCATAACTTCCCAGTTTGTTGCACCATTCTCATCTGTCCAGCCTAAGGTGGCAGTAGTGGTAGTAATATTGGTTACATTAAGATTTTTAGGCGCATAACAGGCATTGGTAACCGTAAAATCGTCAACAAGCCATCTGTCGGCATCATCACCCTGAACAACCAGTGCAATACGTACCAGCGTTCCGGCTAAACTTTGCGGGATTGCTATAACTTTCTCCGTCCACTCGGTCTGAACAGGGTTCATTTCAAGTTCGGTATAGCTTCCAAGCAAATAAGCCGAATTTTCAAAATCCCAAGCCGTTACATTAGCATCAGGAGGAATAGCATATACTTTATAGGCACCTCCCTGATCGCCGGCTATGGTAAGCCTGGACTGAAATTTTACTTCTGAACCTACCTGAGGATTAATGATAGGTGAAATAAGCCAGTCTTTAGGAATAGCATCCGTTGGCGATACATTCTCTTTGTTTAGAAATGCTGCATGATTGCTTCCGCCATAGGGAGGCTCTGCTACATTGCCGGGTTGGGTTTGTCTCCATTGATAAAGGGGCCCATACTGATTAACAACAATCCATCCCGGAGGAGCCGGAAGCAAATTGGGTCCGGGTGACACCCACGGATCTTCAAATCCTTCAATGGGCGACTGTGCATAGCTGCCCAGCGACATCATTGCCATAAAGGCCAGTAAAGTTTTTTTCATAGTTAAGTAGCCGTTTAGTTTAAGATAGAAATCGGAGATGTTACAGCATTCCGAAATACTAAAATAACCGGAACCCGAAAGCTCCGGCTAATTGATTTTAGTGTTTTATGATTTTGTAATTAGCGCTACCGGCATCGGTAGTTACTCTTACAAAATAAATTCCGCTATTAAGCGTATTTGTGTCGATTGATCCGCTAATTGCCGAAAGGCATAGCCTGCCGTTGATGTCATAAACAGCCAATGATTGCAGTTCGCCATGAGCAACTTCAACATATAGCTGGTCTTTTACAGGGTTTGGATATAATCTCGCAATTGCCAAGGCATTGTCATTAAGCCCTGCAGTAGAAGATATAACCTCTGTGGTCGCAGTATTGGTTACAATAGCCTCATTAAAATCAAAATAGATCTCGGCAGTATTTGAAACGATATCACCTATTCCAAAACCTGCTTTAGGTTTAATTCTGTAAGTGACATGCCCATGGCTTCCCGGCTCGTTAGCTGTGCTATCCGGAAGGAAAATATCTTTGTATTCAAATTCTAGCAGGTTATCAGTACGTTTAACAGTATAGCCGTGACTTGAAGCTATCGGCTGAAACGTTTCCCAATCCAGCAGGTCATCAAGTTCATTTTCAAGCTTAATGTTAATGGCTTCTGCAGTACCTGTATTCTGGAAGCGGATAGTATATGTAAGGTAATCATTTACCTGATCTTCCTTTATCTTAGCTCCTTCGTGAACCGTAATATCATTAGGATCATAAGAGTTAACTATCACATCCTCATAAACCATTGTATTATTAGTCGTATCAATATCATTTTCCACAGCAGATAATACAGCGTTAAAACTGATTGTCTCACCGCCAATATTAACCGGAGGCTGTTTTACATAGAATTTAATGCCGCCCGACATTTGCTGAAAAGCATCTACATCACCTACAGTAAATGTTATCGTATTGCCCGAAACCACCCCGTTAAATGATGAATCTTCCGACGCAAATTCAAGTCTTGATGAATCGAACTCAAGGCTAACCGTTACATTATCTGCATCAGAATTGGCCCAGTTTTTAACCTGTAAAAAATAGATTATGTTAAAGCCGGGACGAGGATTAGCATAAGTGAAGAAATTTACTCCCAGATTATTGAAAGGAGCTTGCTGAGGCAGACAATGTGAAACGCTCCATTCGTTTACTTCCTCTGTAAATTCAACAGTTTCTTCAACCGAAGGAAATGTTGGAAAGCCTGGGATAAAAGGAGTAAGGCTTAATGTATGGATACCTTCCTGAAACCCGTAAAGTGTATACTTACCATTGGCATCGGTATAAGCAGTGTAGGCATAAGCGCCATCAATATTCACTGAAACAGCCGTATTACCAAGAGGGGTGTCATCCTCATTACATAGGTTGTCACCATTGGCATCCATACGAACAGTACCCTCAACTGTATTATTAAATGCTTCATCGGTGTAAAATATATGCGGGCCTGACCATGCACTCATTCCTCCGTCTTCACAAGCTGCCCTTACATATACTTTATAAATACCGGGAGAAAGACCTGTAAGAACATACGGATTAACTGTTACAACAGTTCCCCATCCGGTAGGGGCTGCTGTTTCAGGCAACACTTCTATTTCCCATTGTGTAGCAGTACCTGTTTCCGTCCAGCTTATTTCAACTGAGGTAACATCTATAACCTCCACATCAATTGCTGTAGGAGCATTACATGCAGTAACAATACCTACATCATCAAGTAACCATCTGTCGGCATTATCGCCTTCCATTACGAAAGCAATATGCACCTGCTGACCCATATAGTTTGAAGGAATGGTTACAAATTTTTCAGCATACTCAGTCTGAATCGGATTTATCTGAAGCTCAGTAGCGGTATAAATTGGTGAAAAAGTAGTCAGGTCAGCAGGATCAGTACCTACATATACCTTGTAAATCCCTCCCTGATCTCCATTTGTCATAAGTTTTGAGAAAAATCGAATCTGTGCATTTTGCGGGACCGAAAAAGCAGGTGAAATAAGCCAGTCTTTAGGGATTACATCTGTAGGCGATACATTTTCCTTGTTAAGATAGGCTGCATAACTACCGGAATGAGCGGGTAAATCCCCACTATTTGCCGGCGACTGCACCCAAGTAACACCTGGCCCAAATTGATTAATCACAGTCCATCCCGGAGGCGAAGCCGGCAATCCGGAACCAGGAGAAACCCAGGGATTTTCAAAGCCTTCAACCGCCAGCTGCCCATAGCTGCATAGCGATACCATTGCCATTGCGGCAAGTAAAGTTTTTTTCATAGTTTATAAATGTTTAAGTTTAAGTGCTTTAAAGTTAATAAATTATTGTCAGCTTTAAAAAAATAAGTAATCACTTACAGAAATTTATATTAAATATTCGACAAAAGGTCAATTTAACCCTGTGAATAACACTAAGACCCATACCTTTTTTAAATTTTTCGTAAACTTGTAGTATGAGCAGAACACTAGTAATAGGCGATATACACGGCAGTTACAAAGCAGTACTCCAGATTTTTGAACGCGCAAAAGTAACAACAACCGACAGGCTTATCTTTTTAGGCGATTTTGTAGATGGCTGGGGGCAGTCGCCCGAAGTAATCGATTTTTTAATCCAGCTTAAAGAAACCCACCACTGCATTTTTATGCGTGGCAATCACGACGACCTGTTGTTACAATGGTTGCAATCAGGAACATACAACGACGAGTGGTTTAACCACGGAGGCAAAATAACTACCGAAAGCTACAATACCCTAACCTCTGACAAAAGACAGTTACACATACTTTTTCTTGAAAGTTTGCATGACTATTTTCTGGATGATGATAACCGCCTGTTCGTTCATGCCGGTTTTACAAACCTCAACGGTGTGAACCATGAATACTTTAAGCGAATGTTCTATTGGGAACGTACATTGTGGGAAACTGCACTGGCACTGGATAAGACTATGGAACGCACTCACCCTAATTATCCCAAACGCTTTACCCTCTATAAAGAAATATTTATAGGGCATACCCCCGTGACACGAATAGGACAAACAGTCCCGGTAAATATGGCAAATGTTTGGAATGTTGATACCGGAGCTGCTTTTAAAGGCCCGCTTACCATGATGGATGCCGATACGAAAGAATACTGGCAAAGCGACCCTGTACACACCTTATACCCCGAAGAAAACGGCAGAAATTAGTCGTTATGGTTACTTATACGAAATAAAAAACCGGAACATAAATATTCCGGTTTTGTTACTCTTTTGGCTTCTCGCCCATTTCCTTCGACATTAAATCAAGCAACATTCTCAACTAACATTATTAATTAAAAACTCTTAATCTGAGACAAATGTATACATGCTTTTTAAAGCCACATAATTTTTGAGGTAAAGCCTTATTTTTTATAGGTTAACAACCTAATATTCAGAAAACAAAGCATTAAGAAGATGTTTTTTCTTTTTTCTTCTCTTCCTTTTGCCTGTCTTTCTTTTTAGACTTCTTATCAAGGGCTTTTTTATCCTTAACCCTCTTTATGTGTCCGTCCATCGCCTCAAGATAATAAGTGTTCAATGAAGCCTTTTTCGCCGCAGTATAATACTCTGTTGCTGTGGCATACATTTCATACTTCTCATAAAGCAATCCTTTAAGGTATAGCATATTCGCAATATCCATCCCCGGAACCCTGAGCGCAAGATCAAGAAGTTTTAAGCCCTCTTCATATCTGTTGAGTTTAATAAGCATATGAGCATACAAACGATATACCGGGACATAATTCTTATTAAGGTATAATGTCATCCTGTAGTAGTACTCTGCCTGTTCATAATCTTCAAGCTGCTCCTCATATATCTGCCCCATAAGGCAGTGTGCGCCGGCATGTTCATCGTCGGCAGCAATTACATATTGTAATTTTTCGATGCACTCATCTACATTATAAGGGTAATTGTCCCTTGCCTGGATGTACATCACTTCGTAGGTATTAATTCCCATTTTATTTTGTTTTATGCCCTTTGGGCGTTTATAATTTTAATCTTCATAAAAACAGAAGAGTGAAGCTGCTCCCTCTCCTTTGGAGAGGGCTGGGGTGAGGCCTATCAACCCCTATCCATCCTTACAATTTTCGGCAAAAAAGTACCCACAACATCAACGAGTTCGGTTTGCTGCGCCATTACTTTATTAATGTCCTTGTAAGCCATAGGCGCTTCATCAAGGCCTGCACCAAGTAAGGTTACACCGTGGTCTTTAAGCACTTTCTTTAACTCACTTTGCGTGATACTTTGTTTCGCTTTAGAGCGTGATAACAATCTACCTGCACCGTGCGATGCCGAATTAAGCGACAGCTCATTACCCTTACCTTTCACAATAAAGCCCGGAGCCGTCATGGAACCCGGAATGATTCCTAACACATTTTTTTGTGCCGGAGTCGCACCCTTTCGGTGTACTATCAGTTCCTGTCCGTTAATCATTTCTTTCCACGCAAAGTTGTGATGGTTTTCCACCGTTGCCAATGGCCTTGCGCCAAGAGCTTTTGCGATGCGTTTATGGATATCATGATGGCATGCCGAAGCATAATCTCCGGCAAGGTTCATGGCTATCCAGTACTCCTGACCATCGTGGGTATCAAGGTCAAGCCATGCAAGGTGCTGTGCCTCTTTAGGCAATGGCGTCTGTTTTGTAGCAAGACGCGTATATTCTTTGGCAATATTGGCCCCGAGTCCTCGCGAACCACTATGCGACAATACACCTACATATTTGCCCGGAGGCACTTTAAACTCATTGTCCTGACCAAGAACCTCGACAATGCCAAACTCCACAAAGTGGTTACCCCCGCCGGAGCTTCCCAATTGCTTATAAGCCTTATCTTTCAGCTTCTTTAGCAATGGGATATCCCTAAAAGCAGGATTTTCAAATACTTCGCTGTCGTTAGGGCTTTTGTGTACCTCATATGATCCGAACTTGGTGTGTGTTTCAAGGATGCCAACATACTTATCCTTATGCCCTTCGAGATATGACGGATTAATGTCATACAGGCTCAGGCACATCCTGCAACCTATATCTACACCCACACCATAAGGTATCACGGCATTTTCGGTTGCCAGCACACCACCTATCGGAAGTCCGTAACCGGCATGCCCGTCGGGCATTAGTGCTCCGGCCTTACTTACAGGCAGCTTCAGGGCGGTAAACAGTTGTCCTTTCGCTTCGGCTTCAATATCATTTTCACCAAAAATGGTAAACGGTGCCCGGGTTGGATTCAGCTTTCGGGCTTCTGTTTTCTTTGCGCTCTGCAATGCTTCAGCAATTTTACCAAATACACCGTCGCCATTATATTTTTCGGGATTTGCAAGTACTTCTTTCAATAGTACTAATACCCGTTCTTTAGATTCCCTTTTGTAATGCTTCAGCATCACTTCCATAGCAATGCTAATGGATTTGTTTTGTGGGTAACCTATATCGATGAGGTCTTTACCTCTTAATCTTAATTTTGCCATAATTATTAGTTTTAAATTTTAAACTAAGGCAGCATAAGCTATCTTAGTTACTGCACTTCGCTACGATTATCAATATTTTGATAATGATAAAAAATATCTTCACGATTTCGGTGCCATCACCTCCGCCCCTGTTATCGGCGTAAGCGTTGTAAGGCCTGTAATACGGCTCAGCCGCCTGCCTTTGTTCAATTCGGGCATAGTTATTCGCCTGCTGTTGTGCCCTTCGGGCAGCCTCCGCAGCTTCGTTCGCCTGCCTGATGTCGGCAAGATCCTGCTGAGTCCAGTATTCATAACCCATAGCAAGTTTTTCACGAAATGCCCATTCACCAATTATTGCGTGTGCTGTTTCGCATATCATTTCATTGTACTTTGCCTGAGCCTGAATAATTTCCATGTTTTCCAAATCAACCTCAACAGTAGCAAGGGTATCAAAGTCTTCCTTACCTTCAGTAAACTTCTTTGCCGAGAATATTGCCGTAACCCCATCCCTGCATGCCGATTCATAATCGGCTACACAGTGACTCATTTCAGCACCTTCTTCATACAACGCTTCAGAAGTGGTCAGCTGTACAATTTTTATCGTACAGTCTTCATCGGCAACAACATAGTTGTTTATTGGGGCAGAACTCCATTGGCACCTGCCTTCGGCTTCTCTTTTCTTAGCCATTGCTATATGCCATTCGGCAGATTGCCTTACCAAAGCATCCCATGTCCTGCCCTTCATGTTAAAGCTGATGTTCTCAGCTCTCATTGCCGCTATGTATTCCAATACATTCTGCAATACATCAAAAGCCACTTCCTGCTCAACGTTTACAATAAAGCGAACTACGGTACCGTAAAAATCTTCGTACTCAAAGCCCGCAGACAAGCTAGACCATGCTATGGCTTCTGCCCTTTCAGCAGTGGCACCAAAACCTATGGCCTGTGCCCTCCTTATGGCCTGACCTACGGTATAATCATCGGGTGTCTGCCTGAATTCATGCGCCATCTTTGCAGTAAATTTTACCGGAAAGGCAGCCAACTGCTGAACGCTGTCTCCCCTGCCCAACTGTATGTACCACAACATATACACTTTCCTGTCACCTGAAAATACGTTTTCCATAAAAGCCGGCACTTCATACTTTGCAAAGCAGTGCCTTATCAACGATTTCAACTGGCCTTCGGCTACTAAACTGTCCTTTGTCCAGTCGTCTATATTCATAATGGTCTTGTTGCCAAAGGCACTTATGTTTGCCAATACTTCTATGTATGACGGATTCCTCAACACAGCATAACACTTTTTGGCATACATCATCAAAAGCAACTGCCTGAAGGCATCACGTTTCCAAACATGGTTTTGAGTGCTCATCCTTGAGAAATGTACTCTTACAGCACTCTCTAACGTACCCTCAAATCCCTGAAACGTGTTTTGCTCCCTGTATGCCCTTTCAACCAAAGCCTCAAAGCCGGTTGTTTTGTTTGTGATTGCTATTGCCGTTGTTTCCATCATTTCTAAATGTTTGGCAGCACTTATCGCTAAGTCTTACCTGTTATTCTTTTGATCATTTACTATCGTTTGGTTTTAATTTTTATGCATAAAAAAAGCCCGGAACCATTACAGAACCGGGCTATCTGCCTGCGTACAGGCATAACTCCTCCTTTCACAAGGGAATATTCGGTTCTTTACAATAATTTTTAAGCATCCAGTTTTTCTGGCTGCTAAATGGAATAGTATGTAAATTGTATATCATCATAGGCATAAAAAAACCCGGAGCCTTTAGGAACCGGGTTTGTATATTTAGATGGCTGTTACACCTTTCTATTTATCTCTTTGTGCGCTGCACAACCCGGCTACCTGTACAAGGATTCCTCCTGTACTGTTTAGCATGTATGTAGATTGTGTAAAACGCATTTTTATTTCGATTTTTGTTATTTTGTTGCAAATGTAAAGGTTTTTCCTAATAAACCAAATTTTTATAACAATTTTTATTTAGAACAAATAGCTTCGCTGTTTATAGTTTGATGTTTTGGGTTTGTAGTTGCTCCCATGCGACATAAACCATAAACTAAAAACCACCAACAACAAACCTCATAAATGTTAGTTTTGAGTTAAATGCCCAATCAGCCCGTAATCGCATTATTTTCTTCGTAAATTAGTAGTTACAACAAACTACAAATGACACTTTTAGACCAATATCACCATATCCGGAAACATACAGAGCATATATGCAGTATGCTGCAGCCGGAAGACCATGTACCACAGCCTGTTCCTTTTGTGAGTCCGCCCAAATGGCACCTTGCGCATACTACCTGGTTCTTTGAGGAGTTCCTGCTGAAACCGCATCTGCCAGGCTACAACGTATTTAATGACGATTTCAGCTATCTTTTCAATAGTTACTATAACAACGTAGGCAAAAGGGTATTGCGCAATAACAGAGGTGTTATTACACGTCCTGCCACCTCATCGATCATAGAGTACCGCCACTATGTAGATATGCATATGGAATTGTTGCTGCAACTTAAAGCAGGGCATGACGATGTGCATCAGCTTATAGAACTTGGGCTTAATCACGAGCAGCAGCATCAGGAATTGTTATATACCGACATTAAATACATTTTTTCCTGTAATCCCATTTCGCCTGTTTACAACGAGGACATCAATTGGGAAAACCAGCATAACATCGAAGAAGGCTTTATAACTGTTGAAGAAGGCGTATATGAGATTGGCTCTAACGGGGATGGTTTCAGTTTCGACAATGAGCATAACCGCCATAAAGTATACCTCAACCAATTTGAAATATCCAAAGCACTGGTAACCAATGCCGAATTTATTGAATTTATTGAAGCCGGAGGCTATAGTGATTTTAATCTGTGGCTGGATGAAGGCTGGAGTTGGGTAAACCAAAACCAAATTACCGCTCCCCTCTATTGGCATAAAGCCGAAGAGGGCTGGCAATATTTTACCTTATCAGGCATGCAGGATATTGACCCTGATGCCATGCTAACCCATATCAGTTTTTATGAAACTTTGGCTTTTGCCGAATGGAAAAAAATGCGGCTACCGACAGAAGCCGAATGGGAAGCGGCCTCTAACCGACTTAACTGGGGCCGTCGATGGGAATGGACACACAGTGCCTACCTACCCTATCCAGGTTTTGCAAAACCTGATGGTGCCGTTGGCGAATACAACGGAAAATTCATGATCAATCAAATGGTGCTCCGCGGGGCATCATGCGCTACTCCCGAAGGGCATAGCCGAAACACATACCGAAACTTTTTTCACCCTGACGAACGCTGGCAATTTAACGGCATCCGTCTTGTAAAACCTTAAACTTATGAAAGTAGCACTATACAGTCATTTTGCAGAAGATGTACTTGAAGGACTTACCGCTAAAGAAAAACACCTCTCATCAAAGTATTTTTATGATGATGAAGGCAGCCGCATTTTCGTGCAGATCATGCAAATGCCCGAATATTATCCTACAGCCTGCGAGTTTGAGATACTGTCTCAACAGTCTCAGGCTATTTTTGACAGAATAGATTTTACCCAAAAGTTCAATATCGTAGAATTTGGCAGTGGTGACGGATCTAAAACAAAACAGCTGCTAAAGGTTTTTCTTGAAAAAGGGGCCGACTTTACCTATATTCCTATTGATATTTCGCAGGAAGCTAATGATGCGTTGGAGCAAAATATGAAACTGGCATTGCCCAATCTGAACATCCAGCCGCGAACAGGCGATTACTTTGATGTGCTTAACGAATTGTCGGCAACGGGAGTTCCTAACCTGTTTTTGTTCCTGGGCGGAAACATTGGCAATTATAAAAGAAATGCTGCCCTGGAACTTCTTAAAAAATTCAATGCTGATATGAACAAGGGCGATATGCTTCTTATGGGTATGGATCTGCAAAAGAATCCGCACACCATACGCAATGCCTATGACGACCCTCATGGCATTACAAAGGCATTTAATATGAACCTGCTGCGCCGCATTAACCGTGAGCTGGATGCTGACATTCAGATGGATCAGTTTGACTTTTACTGCGACTACAATCCGCAAAACGGTGAGGTAAACAGCTATCTCGTTAGCCTTAAAAAGCAGCACTTTCACAGCACGGTACTGAATACTACCTTTTATTTTGAAAAAGATGAACTTATATGGACCGAACTATCCAAAAAATACAGCTTTACAGAGATTGAAGCCCTCGCCAAAGAAGCTGGCTTTAAAGTCGTAAACAACTTTATGGATTGCAGGCATTATTTTACGGATAGTTTGTGGGTGAAGTAATGTTCTTTTGTCTTGAAACAAAAGAACCAAAAATTCAAGGCCACAACTCTTTAGGCTACAAATTAGCACTTTAGGCTAAACCATTCGAACTCGCTTCGCTCAACAGCGAATGCTTCTTAACGCCTCATTTGCTAATTTGCTTACGCCACAGAGTTTAATGCCTTAGCTTCACTCAGATTTATAAAACAGCAATATCTGAGTGAAGCTACTCCCTCTCCTTTGGAGAGGGTTGGGGAGAGGACAATAAAAAAGGCTGCCTTTACAGACAGCCTTTTCCGATTTATAAAAACCTTTTAGTAAAAGATGAATTACAGATCAAATTTGATACCCTGTGCCAATGGCAGCTGTGTACCGTAGTTGATAGTGTTGGTTTGCCTTCTCATATAAGCTTTCCATGCGTCAGATCCACTTTCGCGGCCTCCGCCTGTTTCTTTCTCACCACCAAAAGCACCACCAATCTCAGCACCCGAAGTACCGATATTCACGTTAGCAATACCACAGTCAGAACCTGCCTGAGAAAGGAATAGCTCCATCTCTCTCATGTTGTTTGTGAAGATCGATGAAGAAAGTCCCTGAGGAACACCATTCTGAAGTTCAATAGCCTGCTCGATAGTACTGTATTTCATAATGTAAAGTATCGGAGCAAAAGTCTCTTCCTGTACAATATGGTAATGGTTTTCAGCCTCGATGATACATGGCTTAACGTAACATCCGCTCTCATAGCCTTCGCCCTGCATTACACCACCTTCAACAATAATTTTTCCACCTTCAGCTTTCGCTTTTTCAATAGCGTTAAGGTAATCGTTTACCGCACCTTTATCTATAAGCGGACCTACGTGGTTGTTGCTGTCAAGAGGGTTACCAATTTTCAGCTGTCCATAAGCGTTTTTAAGTACTGCAACAGTTTTATCATAAACACTTTCGTGGATAATTAATCTTCTTGTAGAAGTACAACGCTGACCCGCAGTTCCTACCGCTCCAAATACTGCACCAACCAATACCATGTTGATATCGGCATGCTCAGAAACGATGATAGCATTGTTACCACCCAACTCAAGGATAGTATTACCAAAACGCTCAGCAACAGTTTTAGATACGTGGCGCCCTATTCTTGTAGAACCTGTAAACGATACAAGCGGAATGCGCTTATCGTTGTTTATTAAGTCTCCCGATTCGTTACCTACCACAAGGCAGCTAACTCCTTCAGGAATATTGTTTCTTTCAAGTACTGTCCTGATGATGTTTTGACAGGCAATACCGCAAAGTGGCGTTTTAGAACTTGGTTTCCATATACAAACGTCACCGCAAACCCATGCAAGCATTGAGTTCCAGCTCCATACCGCTACCGGGAAGTTAAAGGCAGAAATGATACCTACCACCCCAAACGGATGCCACTGCTCATACATACGGTGCATCGGTCTTTCGCTGTGCATGGTAAGTCCGTAAAGCTGACGTGAAAGACCCACTGCAAAATCACAGATATCGATCATTTCCTGAACTTCACCAAGACCTTCCTGAAGGCTTTTACCCATTTCATAAGAAACAAGCTGCCCAAGAGCCTCTTTGTTTTTACGTAGTTCATCACCCATCTGGCGAACGATCTCACCCCTTTTAGGCGCAGGAACAAGTCTCCATGTTTTAAAAGCTTCTTCCGCTTTAGCCATTGCAGCCTGATAATCTTCTTTTGTAGAAGCTTTTACCTTAGCGATAAGCGTACCGTCTACCGGTGAGTATGATTCTATAACGTTACCATTAGCAAACGATTTGCTTCCGGTTGATGTGCCATCATTAATATCCTTAATGCCTAATTTTGATAAGGCTTCCTGAATGCCGAATTGGTCGGTAAGTGTTGCCATTTAACTTTTCTGTTATAATTTGTTATATTTTACAAATGTATAGAATTTTGCCTAATCCGTAATTTATATCGGTTTAAATTAATTTAAAATGTAAAACAATCCAACTAGATTGTGTTTTTTAATAATAAAATGAATTCCCTACGGGAAATATTCTCTAATTATCATGATTTAACTACCGAAATTAAATCGCTACGCGATATAATCCGCATTCTATATCTTTCCCGTTAGGGAAATAATTTTGGTAGATAGAATAAAAACCCGAGAGTTATTTCCCGTAGGGAATTAATCCTAAAACAAATTCTTCTTCCTGAAGAGCACAACTCCAATAACCGAAAGCAACAACGAAACTGAAAGGATAATGGCAAATCCATACTGACTTTCCTGCAATGAGTTGGGTACATTCATACCATACAAACTTGCCACCAGCGTAGGTATCATCAATATAATAGAAATAGAGGTAAGCCTTTTCATGACCACATTCAGGTTGTTGGAAATAACCGATGCATAGGCATCCATCATTCCGGTAAGAATGTTGCTATAAATATTTGTAGTGTCCTGTGCCTGCTTGATCTCGATCTCAACATCTTCAACCATATCGGGATCAAAAGTATCTTTATGCGATTTCAGGTTTTTGATACGGTAAAATAAGAGTTCGTTCCCTTTAAGCGAAGTGATAAAATACTCGAGGCATTTCTCCATCCTGAACAATGCCTGAAGGTCTTCGTTACGAACCGATTTTTCCAAATTACTCTCGGCATATTTAATGCCAAGGTTTATCTGTTTCAGGTATTTCTGAAACCAGATGCTTGATGACAGCAATAACCTGAATACCAATGAGAAATTATCGCCTACGTTTATGTTCTTACGCTGCGAGTAGGTAATAAAATCTTCAATAAGCTCATTTTCAACAAAACATAGCGATACACAGGTAGTTTCGTTAAAAATAATACCCAGTGGTGCGGTAGTATACGGTAGTTTAAGGTCGTCGTTCTTAAACGGTATCCTTACAATAATAAGGCACCAGCCGTCTTCAAATTCAATACGCGGGCGCTCATCGATATCTTCAATATCATTGTAAAAGGCTTCAGGGAGCTTTAGCTCGTTAAGCAGGTATGTTTTTTCAGAAAGGGTTGGGTTTACAGCACTTACCCAGATAGATTCGGTATGGCCGTGCGCTACAGTTAACCCCGTAGCGTTGTTTTTGTAGTACGTAATCATAAATGCATTCCATGTTTAAGCCAACAGGGAATGCACCTGGGCAGTTCCCTATCGTAAATTAATTAATTCCCGATGATGATAATCGTCCATTAGTCGTTTAAAATTTGGCGCAAAGGTACTGCCTATAATTATATTACAAAGTCAAAAACTGTTATTTTTTTGCCACGTAGCGTGGATCAGCTTCCATTACATGGCCGCATTTGCTGCAGGTACGCAGTTCTTCTGAATTATAGAAATACTGGAAGTGAGGCAAAAAGTCTTTTTCAATGTTATGAAGTTCAAAATATACCTCATGTAGCTTGTTGTTACAGTTGTCGCAAAACCACAGCAAGCCATCGGTAAAGCCACGCCCGGCACGAACTCTTTCTACCACAAGCCCAATAGAGCCTTCGCTACGTACGGGTGAATGCGGCACCTTACCCGGATGCAGGTACATATCGCCGGCATGAAGTTCCATTTCTTTACGTTCGCCTTCATCCTGAACGATAACCTTGATGCTTCCTTCCAACTGGTAAAACAGCTCTTCAGTTTCGTTGTAATGATAATCCTTACGGGCATTAGGCCCCGCAACAACCATCACGATATAATCATCAGACAGCGGATAGATATTCTTGTTTCCCACCGGTGGTTTTAAAAGGTGGCGGTTATCGTCTATCCATTTGTTCAGGTTAAAGGGTTTCATGAGTGCCATGAGAAGTATTTTTGAATTGAAGCACTAAGGTACGGAGATAAAAAGTAAAAATTATGATAAAAATCGGTAAGCTCAGCATATAAATCTATGGAATATTACGCCATCGATTATTTCCCGTTAGGGAAACAATTTCGGTAGCATTAAATGTCCCTAAGCAAAAATTTCCCGTAGGGAATTAATCTAATTCTTATGTTTGCTTAATAATAAAACCATGGCCAACACCTATTCCCAAATACATTTACAATTTGTTTTTGCTGTTAAGCATCGCGATTCTTTAATCCGAAGCCAATGGAAAGAAGAATTATATCTATACATTTCGGGTATAATCGAAAAACAAGGGCATAAACTTTTAGCAATAAATGGAATGCCGAATCATATCCATATTTTTATAGGTATGCGTCCAAATCAATCTGTTTCAGATTTGCTTCAGGACATCAAACGAAATTCTTCGCTCTGGATAAATCAAAAAGGTTTTGTAAACGGAAAATTTGAATGGCAGGAAGGTTATGGAGCGTTTTCATATGGTAAGTCTCAGGTTAAAGCAGTAATCGATTATATAGAAAACCAGGAGAATCATCATAAAAAGATTTCTTTTAGGGAAGAGTATATTGATTTCCTTCAAAAATTTGAAATCGAGTATGATGAACGATACATCTTTCAGGATATAAATTAATTCCCTACGGGAAATACTCTTCATCCACCTTTGATTCTACCGAAATTATTTCCCTAACGGGAAAATTCTACCGTAGACATAATTATCATCTCTCTTGACGTAGTGACAATTGTCATCTAGACTTCACTCAGGACTGAAAACTGTGACTGTGACTGATTACCTGGCCACTTCCTTCACCAAATACATATATACCGGAAAATGGTCGCTATAACCTGCTTCGCCATTGGCATTACGTAAAGGATAACCACGATATTTACCCGTTGGCTGGCGCAGGTATTCCGCATTGAAAATACCGGCTTTCCAATAGCGGAAAGAAGAATAATCTTTTGAGATTAAGGATGAAGTCACGATTATCTGGTCGAAAAGATCCCAGGCATCGTTATAAGCAACAGTTCCTTTCCCTTCACGGAATATCCCATCCATCGGATTAAAAAGTTCTCCCTGCTTCAGGTCGTCTTTAAAACGCTTTGCTCCCAGCACTTTTGTAATGCTGTTGTTATAGGGCCCGTCATTAAAGTCGCCCATAGTAATCACTTTAGCATTCGGGTTGATTTTCACTAACGAGTCGATGATCTTTCTGTTAAGTGCCGCAGCAGCTTCCCGATACGGACTGCTTTTCTTTTCGCCTCCGTAACGTGATGGCCAATGGTTTACAATAAAATGTATTTCTTCGCCATCTAATAATCCGCTTACCAAAAGCTGGTCGCGGGTAAACAGTTTTGATGATGGCTTCTTTTTCTTTTTGGGCTGAACTTCCTCTGTTTTCAGGGTGTCTTTTATAACGAGAGGTATATTTCTGTAACTGATGGGCCTGAAAGCCGACTTTAAGTACAAAAACCCAACATCGCTACCCCTGCTATCACGCGAATCGAAATGTACTATGCCATAATCTTTGTCAATAAGCGTTGACTGTTTAATCAACGCTTCGAGTACACGCCGGTTTTCGAGTTCGGCAAGCCCTATGATAGCTGGAGATTCCGGATTCTCAGTTGTCCCGATCTCAGAAAGCACCTTTGCAATATTTGCCAGTTTGGTTTTGTATTTTTCCGATGTCCAGGCCTGTGCACCGTTCGGGAGGTATTCATCATCACCTTTTCCGGTATCGTTTATGGTGTCGAAGAGGTTCTCGACATTATAAAAGGCAACGGTATGTATTTTGAAATTTCTTTTTTGTGCGGAGACACTATAAAAAGTAAGGAATATCAGGATAATGGCTAAAGATTTCGGCATATATAATTTTCTGTCGGTTTTTACACACACTAAAGTAATTAATATATTTTATTATTTACATTTGGCTACCAATTAACCAACCAACACAACCCTTTTAATGCGTAGACTGCTACTCATTGTATTACTGCTTCAGGCTATTAGCCTGCATGCACAAAAAACCGCATCCGTACTCGGAAAAGTGATCGATTCCAAAACGCAGGAACCTCTTAGTGGAGCTACTGCATCACTGCAAAGCAACGGCCGTGAAGTCATAACCAATACCGATGGTTTTTTTGTGCTCGACAAAGTGCCCGATGGGGAACATTTCCTAACCGTAACTATAACAGGCTACATCGCCCAGAATTTCAGCCTTAAGGTAATCGACGGACGGACGCTCGATTTGGGAATTGTCGTACTTGAAGAAGACATAAAATCTGAACAGCAACTCGGACTGATAGCCTTATCCGATAACGACCTTGCCGATGGCAGCAGCGGATCGGACACTTCTGCCGGATTGCTTCAGGCCTCGCGTGATGTATTTCAGCAGTCGGCAGCCTTTAACTGGGGTGGCGCCCGATTTAAAATGCGCGGACTGGATACTGAATATGGCTCTATACTTATTAACGGTATAAGCATGAATCGTGTATATGACGGCAGGCCGCAATGGGCCAACTGGAGCGGACTTAATGATGCCACCCAAAATCAGGAATATACCACAGGCACTGCCCCTTCTGACTATACTTTTGGAAGCCTGTTAGGAACTCAGGCTATCACTACCCGTGCTTCAGTGTTTAAAAAAGGAGCTCGTATATCATTTGCAGGAACCAATACTTATTATGGCTACAGGGCTATGGCTACTTATGCTTCGGGTGTAAACAGAAATGGCTTCAGTTATGTGGTATCAGCTTCGCGAAGAGGAGCCAACGAGGGGTATTTTGACGGAACCAATTTTGGAGGCAATTCTTTCTTTATGGCTATCGAAAAGCGCTTTAATGACAAACATAGCCTGAATTTTACGGGAATCTATGCCCAAAGTGAACGTGGGCGTAACTCACCAAACACTCAGGAAGTAACCAATATTGCCGGAGTGAAATACAACAGTTACTGGGGTAATTATGACGGCAACAAACGTAACTCCCGCCAAAAGGATGTTGAAGAACCCATATTGATGCTCAACCATTACTGGAAGATCGATCCTAAATCTACACTGAATACCAATGTGGCCTATCAGTTTGGAAAAATCGGTAACAGCCGCATCGATTACCAATATGCCCCTAATCCTGACCCGACATATTATACCAAAATGCCCGGTTATTTTGATGATCCTGCTGAAGCGGCTAATGCCCCTTTTGTTACTCAAAGGCAGCTTAACTGGCAGACGATGTATGATACCAATGCGCTTTCGCCGGATGGCAGGAGCAAATACATTGAATATGAAGACCGCACCAATGATAAAACACTAACTGTCAATTCTATTCTTTTTACCCGATTATCATCGGCCATTACACTGAATGCCGGAGCAAGCTTCAAGCACCTGAAATCGCACAATTACCAAAACCTGACCAATCTGTTGGGAGGCAATTATTTTCTGGACATCAACCAGTTTTACTACGACGATTTTTCCCAACCCGACCTGAACCATCCTGACAGGCAGGTAAGTGTTGGCGATACCTTTGGCTACAACTATAATCTGTTTGCCAATACCCTCGATGCCTTTACGCAATTCAGGTTCAGTTATAAAAAGGTAGATTTCTATCTTTCGCAATCGTTCAGCCGTTCAGTATACCAGCGTGAAGGTTTGTACCGCACCGGATTGTATCCTAGCAACTCTTTCGGCAAAAGCGAAAAGACCGCTTTTGAAAATTTTGGATTTAAAGGAGGGCTGACTTACAAATTGACCGGCAGGCATTTATTTGTGATGAATGCACTTCGCCAGAGCAGGGCGCCATCGTTGCGTAATACCTTTGCCAATGCCCGCCTTAACAATTCGGTTATGGATAACATCGGCAACGAAACCCTGTCGAACCTTGATGCGTCTTACATCCTGCGGATGCCAAAGCTTAAGGCAAGGCTTACCGGATTTTATACCACTATCGAAAATGCTTCTGAAACTTCATCATTCTATGGCGAAGGTGTTTTTGAGGGAGATGATGCCGATGCCTTTGTTGCCGAAAACCTTACCGGTATCAACAAGCGCATGATGGGACTTGAAATGGGTATTGAATACCAGTTTACGCCAACGGTAAAATTTATGGCTTCGGCAGCATTGGGCAACTACATCTACAGCAACAACCCTAATGTCTCGCTTAATAATGATGCGCTTGCAGTAATAAGCGGAAACGACAATGGCAGCCCCATTGCCGATGTACCATTAACTTCTGTTGATTTTGGTAAAGCCTACCTGAAGAATTATAAACTAGCGGGTATGCCGCAACAGGCAGTATCGGTTGGGTTCGAATATCGTGACCCTCATTACTGGTGGATAGGTGCCAATGCTAATTATCTTGCCTCAAACTACATTGATGTTTCGGCATTGCTAAGAACAGAACACTTCTTTGAGAATCCGGACAGCCCCGGGAATGTGTTTGAAGACATCGACCCTAACCGCGCTAAACAATTGCTGCATCAGGAAAAGTTTGATTCTTTTTACTTGTTCAATATCGTGGGAGGCAAGTCGTGGAAAGTGGGTTACAAAAAATACCTCGGCTTTTTTGCCAGCATCAATAACCTGTTTGATGCTACTTATAAAACCGGAGGTTTTGAACAGTCGCGCAACACCAACTACCGTGAACTTGATAATGACATGGATGGATCGCCATCTTTTGGGCCGAAATACTATTATGGCTATGGCCGAAATTACTATCTGAACATCTATCTGAATTTTTAAGCCATGAAGAAAATTATACTGTTACTGTTTACAACATTAATAATTACTAGCTGTGATGATGAAACCTCGCTGCCTCCCTATACGGCATTGGTTTATCTGCAAGATTTTGAAACCGCTGAAGACAATACGGTTTTAAACATTGATGGTTTTACCAATGTTGTCGAAACCGGCACTACCCTTTGGACTGAACAGGTTTTTGACCGAAACGGTTATACTGAATTCCTGAATGAAACCGACGGCTCCTCTGCCGCATGGCTCATTACTCCGGCTATAGATTTGGGTGGTACAAAAAGGACATTTCATTTTCAATCAGCGCAGCACCATTTGCCACAAACGGGCAGCACTCTTGAAGTTTTCATTTCTACTGACTATGACGGATCGGACATTTCCGCTGCAACATGGATTCCGCTTCAGGCAAAAACGACAAATTTTTATACCGATTGGTATAAATTTATTTCGTCAGGAGAAATCAGTCTTGAAGATTATTCAGGCATCGTGCATATTGCTTTTAAAGCAACGCATACCACAGAAGGAAGCGGCTATCAACTGGATAATGTGAAAGTATATTAGGCCTCACCCCAACCCCTCTCCAAAGGAGAGGGGCAACTTCACTAACGTTAATTTATAGTATATTAAAAAGCCTGTAAGCTTTTGCAAACTTACAGGCTTAAAGTCTAAACGTAAAATAGAGGCCTCAGACAGGCTTTTACAAACCGAATAAGGCTTTGCTTTATTAATGCTCCATAATCGCGTCTGAAGCAACAGGAGCAGCCTCAGATTTAGTTTTAGTCTTTACCAGCTTATCTACCCTTGCAACAAGGAAGATGGAGCATATGGTTACAACCGCAATGATGTAGCCTAAAATATCATAATGTTCCAGCGGACTGGTTTTGGTTTCCTGATGTACTATAAAACCGGCAAATACCGCAGCAATACCACCTGCAATCTGTTGTAATGAAGAAGTAATTGCCATATAGGCACCACGGTCTTTCATTTCCGGAATACCGGTATTAAGCGTTGTGGCAGGAATCATACGGCTCATTACACCCATAAACATGATCATGTTAATGATAACCACCTCCCACAATGGCGTGTGATCCATATTGGTGTAAAATATTATGGTTACTATTGCTATAAACGACCCCGCAGCAAACAATCGTACCTTGCTTACCTTATCGCTAAGCTTACCCACCAGCGGCATAATGAACAACACCGAAAGTCCCGTAAAGAAGTAAACCATTTTCAGGTCTTCCTGAGCAATACCAATGTTGTTTACAAGGAATGCACTTCCAAACGGCTGAAGCATAAAGCCCCCAACCGAAAGCAATGCAATGGCGGCAAATCCTACCTGGTACTTTTTATTGCTTACGGTATGCCAAAGATGTTGAAATGCATTTTTATCTTCCTGCAATCCCAGGTGTTTGTCTACCGGCTGCATTTTTATGATCACCCCTATAAGCACCAGTATACCAAGACCGGCAATCATCAGGAACGATGAATGCCATCCCCACATGTCGGCACAGTAAAGGCCAAGGGGTATGCCTAATATCTGGCTTGATGCAAATGCCATCTGAATAAAACCCATCACGCGGCCACGCTGTTCAATAACAAACAGGTCGGTTACAATCGCAAGTGACACCGAACCGATGACCCCACCAAAAAGGCCTGTAAATATCCTTGCGGCAAGCAATGTCCAGTATCCTGTTGCCAGGGCACAAAAGATGGTTCCGAGAATGAATCCGCTATAAAAGAAGATCAATAGTTTTTTTCGGTCGAATTTATCTGCAAATCCGGCAGCAAGCAGTCCTGAAGCACCCGCACTAAAAGCATAGGCCGATACGGCAAGGCCAAATTGGGTAGTGGTCATGTCAAGTGTTTTCATAAGTACATCTCCAAGCGGGGAGATTATTATGAAATCAAGAATGATGGTAAACTGCAATATAGCCAGAAGAGCAATGATGAACTTCTGGTAAGGGGTAAAAGTAAGAGTATCTGTTTTTTTCTTTTTCATTTTTTTGATTAGTGAAGAATGATTTGATTTGATGATTGAACTACAGT
The DNA here is from genome assembly GCA_003243255.1 of Flavobacterium psychrophilum. The sequence continues at coordinate 118,641 of QFQM01000001.1, forward strand.
TCGGCGCATTCGTGCCCACAGGCATTTACAAGGCTTATTACCATTTCTGGCGTAAGCGACGGTGATACAACACGCAGTACACAGTCTTTGTCTTCGGTATCAATGCTCCATTCCCAGATGGACTGATGGGCATTAAGTGCTTTATGCACTTCACAGTTAGTGCATAAACTGCCGATGTTGGTTTTAAAAATAAGGAGGTGATCAGATATAATATCCATAGTATATAATTTTAAGGGGTAAGCGACTTTAAGACCAGATTGAAAGCGATTTTCATTTTATCCTGAGTAAGCATAAATGGCTTACCTCCCAATGCTTTGCCTTCACGCTGAAAATTAAGCATTGTATACAGAGGACCATAAGCCACACTCCAAAAAACATCAAGGGGGAGTTCTATGAGCTCGTTGTTACGTATTGCATTCTTAGTAAAGTTTTCAAGCTGTTCCTTAAAATGCAAATGCGCTCCCGATTTCATAATACACTCACCATAAGGCGTATGTTTCATAGCCTCGAAAAGTTTTACTTCGATTGGATTATCTATGGCAAATGCAGCCCTGTTTTGCCATTGCCTCCAAAGGCCATCTTTAAACGACATATCCGAAGAGAAATCAATTACTGCCCTACTGAAAAACCTGTCACCTATCTCGCTCCCAATCTTAATGATAAGATCGTCTTTATCTTTATAATAGATATAAAGCGTAGCGACCGATATGTTACAGGCTTTTGCCAGCTTGTTCATACTGAAAGCCTGAATGCCATCAGTAACAATCTGCTCAATTGCTTTTTCTATAACCAGCTTTTCCTTGTCTGTGTCCCTTGTACGCATACCACTAATTTGATGCAAATATATAAAATAAATGAATGTTCATTCACTTATAAAATTAAATTTATATCAATAAAAAATCCCACCTGATACAGGTGGGATCTTCTATATAAAATATGAATTGAAAACCGTGAGATTATTTTTTCACGATAAGGAATTCACTTCTTCTGTTTTCTTTATGCTGCTCTTCAGTACAGTTGTCTTTACAATCAACTTTAGGCTCGCTTTCTCCGTAACCCTGGCCAGAGATACGGTCTTTAGAGATACCTTTAGAGATGATGTACTGAACTGTAGATTTAGCCCTGCGATTTGAAAGGTTCATATTGTATTTGTCAGTTCCTCTGTTATCCGTGTGAGCCTTAACCATAACTACGATGTTTGGATTAACTTTCATCGTTTCTACAGCTTTGTCAAGTTCAAATGCAGCTTCTTTTGTTATGTTACTTTTGTTAAACTCAAAGAAGATCTCATTAAGAACAATTACTGGAGTTTCGATAGGCACCGGTATTGGAACAAGGTCTGCTGCTACGTTAACCACTCCACCGTTAGTTTTAGCAATCGGGAAGCTGTTATTTTCATAACCATCTTTAGATGCCTGGATAGTGTAAGCTTTATTACAATCTACATTGTAAGTAACTTTTCCGTCAGGACCCGAAGTGCGTCTTTCGATAACATTGTTCTTATCATCAAGAATAGCCACAGAAGCATTAGCAAGTATAGCACCTGTTTTAGCATCTTTAACCAATACGATAGCCTCAACACCACAGATAGGGGTAGCCTGATATAGCTTATCTACACCTGTACGGTTACTTGAATAGAATCCAACGTTTTTAGCAGTATTGAAACTGAAAGCAAAGTCATCTTTAGCAGTATTTACCGGAGCACCTACGTTTTTAACCTCGTCACCTTTGTTAAAGTCGACTACAAAAATATCAAGGGCACCAAATCCGTTTGGCCTGTCAGACGAAAAGAAAAGTTTATTATCATCAGTAATAAACGGATAACCTTCTTCACCACCTGTGTTTACTTTAGGCCCAAGGTTTACCGGCTCACCATAGCTGTCGCCACCTTTAACCTCTACTTTCCAGATATCAAAACCTCCAAGACCACCTGTTCTGTTTGATGAGAAATAAAGTGTTTTACCGTCTTTACTGATCGAAGCATTTTGAGTTGACCACTCTTTACTGTTGAATGGAAGTAGTTTTGGCTCACCCCATTTGTCACCTTCCTTAACTGATTTGTAAAGGAATATCTGACCTATCTTAAGGTTCATAGCCTTATCTTTTTCAAACTGCTTGCGCTCGTTAAAGCTCTCGCTGTTGAAATACATAGTGTTACCGTCAGCACTGATTGCTACCGGACCATCATGCCATTTTGTATTAAGGTCAGAAAGCGGTGTTGGCTCACTGAATGTACC
>QFQM01000386.1 GCA_003243255.1 Flavobacterium psychrophilum
CATTTCATTGATCGTATACTGTATATTTTCCACATATTCGGCTGCTGACCGAGGCTTACGGATGAGGACTTCCAGTGTTCCCCGTATTACCGCTACCGGGGTACGCAGTTCGTGCGAAGCATCAGAGGTAAATTGCTTTTCACGTTGTACCGCACCTTCAATCCTATCGAGCAAATTGTTTATAGTTAATGCAAGGGTATAAAGAATATCCTTGTTTTTAGGAAGAGGAATTCTCGCCGAGAGATTTTCATGTGAAATTCGCTGTGCAGCTTCTATAATATCAACAACAGGACGGATGCCCCTGCCAGCTAAAAAACGAGCTATCAGAAACAATGTCATTAATATCAGCGGATAAGCTATTAAAAGAACGTGCTCTAAACTCACTATGACATCTAAAGCGCTTTTAAGCGGCACTGCTACCAAGATATATCCGAGAAGTGCGTCACCTGATAAAACGGGAGCCTGTACCTGACGTACGGGAATACTATCCAGGATGGTATCGTAATAGACAGTTTTTTTGGCAGCTTTTAGAAAGGAAAGATTTGACTTTTTAAGATTTGGGGAGCGGTCAAAGCGCTGTCCTTCCCGATCCACGAACTGTATAAAGATGGGATTGATGTCAAGGGTAATGTGTTCCTTTTCATACCACTCTTCCTTTTCAACTGAAAAGCCCTCATCGGTAATCGAAATTTCAGTATAAAGATCGTTAATTTCTTTAGTGAGATCGCTGTCCAGGTTGCTTATCACTTCGTTTTTCACCACCAAAAAGGTTATAACAAATATAATAGCCACAAGTACAGCGGTGCTTATGCTGTAGTGCAGTGCTACACGGTTCCTAAATGAAATTGAAAACATACTCATACCTAAAATTCGGCCATGTACCCGATCCCGCGTACGGTCTTTATAAAATCCTCTTCCTTATGCAGGTCAAGTTTTTTTCGTATGGCATTGATAAATACATCGATGACGCCGGTATCATAATCAAAATGTATATCCCACACATCCTTTATGATCTGTTCCCGTGTACAAACCCTATTTTTTCTTTCAGCAAGATAGGCAAGCAGCTCAAATTCGCGCGAGGTGAGGTTTATTTCCTTTCGTCCCTTAAAAACCTTTCTGGGCGACAGGGCAATCCTTACCTGCCCTAGGAATATCTCATCCTTTGCGTCAGATCTCGACCTTAGTTGTACGTTTATCCGTGCGAGAAGCTCCTCAAACCGAAAAGGCTTTTTAATGTAGTCGTTGGCACCTGAGTCCAGTCCGGCAATAGTTTCCTGCATAGTATCTTTTGCAGTCAGGAAAATAATAGGAATTTCAATGCGTTGGCCACGTAATGACTTGCATACTTCAATACCGCTAAGCCCAGGCAGCATCCAATCCAGCAGTATTATATCAGGCCGCTCTTCGGAAGCCATTACGAGTCCTTCGTGACCGTTACAAGCGACCATTACGCCATATCCTTCCTCAGCGAGCCCTCTGGAAAGGAAATTAACGATGCCTGCTTCATCTTCTACTATTAGAACTTTCATTGATTTATGTCTGCATAAATATACGGAGATTATTTGTATCTGATATTAATGCTAATAATGTCCGAATCCATATTGTTTGAGCGTGTGTAATGTCCGTAACGGATTTCCAGCATAGAGAGGTGTTTTATCCCCAAAATCCCATTTACAGGTGTTAGACGAAAACCTAAACCTACAAAGTTGCTATTGAATTTGGAGAGGTCATAGTTACTTGTATAATAATCGCTTTGCGGTCCGTGCATTTGGTATCCATCAAAATATTTCGCCGTACTTTGGGTGTAATACCTATAAAATGGTGACAATGAAAGGAATGGCGTAATCTTGACAGGTATTTCAAGATCGGCTGTATGGGAAGTTATGCCCCAATCATCAGTGTAGAACCTGTAATATGCCCTGAAGATAATATTATCTCCTAAAAAATAACTTGCCCTTGCTGCAAGGGGAATCTTAAATCGTGAATCGGGCAGCTTTTCCTGATGTACTGAACCGTCTGTAAAATAGACACGGTGGAAGGGCAGGCTCAGGTAACCCTGCTGCTGTACTACGTCCGCCTGGAATAAAACCTGTAAATCCCTGTTTATGACCTGCGAATAGCTTAGGGAACCGACAAAAGTATTGCGTGAGGCATTACCGGAATCGTCTACTCCGGAAAGGCCCCTTAATTCAACCGGCGCCAGAAGCTTTACCTGGTCCAGATAGGCCTGGAGCCTTGCGGTAAATTCACCGTTACGGTCTTTGGTTTTTTGCGCAAAACTTATGTTTCCCCCGAAAGACTGGTAATCAAATTCAGTTGATGAGGACAAGCCAATTCCTAATGAACGTCCCTTTTGCTCGTTTTCACGGATATAATTCAAGGAAGGGTAGATGCGCATATCAGATGAAGAAGCTGATGAGTTTGCTTGTAGGTCAATTTTATCTGAAGATGCAGATGAATAATGGTCTACACCAACTTCAAAATCCCAGTTGTGTTTTATCCCGTTCTGTCCATATTTAATCAGCCTGACATCTATGGCATTGGAGAGGTCGTTTAATTTTTCTGTCCCGGTACCACCTGTCACTGCGGAATTATTTCCGTCCTGCCTGTAATAGCTTGATACCAGATTGATCTCGTCAATTTTCAGCTTTTTGGCTTTATATGCTGTTGAGTCAACTGGTTCGGTCTGGGCATACGCCCTCATCAAGCCCAATAGGGCCAGGCCTGTTATGAAGATTCTTTTCATGCTGTTTTAATGTTAAGATTAGTTACATCCGCATCCGCCACCACTTTTTCCGGCATTGGCTCCTGAAGATCCTTCACGGTACGACTGGAAACTCAGTTCGGTCTTCTCAACCTTACGGTTGGATAGTGCCATCTCGGCGTCATTAATCTTGTTTTTCTGGTATTCCTTAACGGGCGAACACCCGATAGCCAGGACAGCACAACATACTGCAAGGCTTGATAGCGTCTTTTTCATTTTCAGGTGAGGTTAATATTTTTGGAGGTATACATTTTATTGTTATCGTCGATGATGATGCAATGCAGGTCAGGAATCTGGTCAATCAGGTATAGCCCTGCATTTATACCCATTACAGCAATTGGGGTAGCCATAGCGTCGGCAAACTCTGCATTGCCACTTATAACGGTAACACTTTTAATGCCGGATATGGGTAATCCGGTTTTAGGGTCTATGGTATGCGAATATCTTTTTCCGCCAATCATTACGTACTTTTCGTAGTTTCCGGATGTGGCTACGGCCTTTCCTGAAATGTCGAGA
>QFQM01000387.1 GCA_003243255.1 Flavobacterium psychrophilum
AAAGAAAAGATTCTGTGTTGTAAAACAATTTTTTTTAGTTTTATTTAGTGATAAATTGTGTAAAATGACTTTAAATTGTACTTTTGCGTAACTTAATGAAAAGAACAGTACAAATATCATCTCAAGTTACGCCGCCTTGATCTTAGGCTAAACTGTTTTATTTCCCAATTTTAATTTATTGGCTTTTTTATCGTACCCGAAGATTTTACTTCAGTGTACCCACTTTTTATTCAAATTTTACATATTTAAACATAATTTTTTATGGAGAAAATTATCAATTTGTTTGATTTCAAACAGAAAATTAATTACAAGAATGAAATTCTTGCAGGTCTTGCAGTTGCCATGACCATGATACCAGAGTCTTTATCGTTTGCTATTTTAGCGGGGCTATCGCCATTGACAGGTCTTTATGCAGCCTTTTTAATGGGTATTGTAACCGCAATTCTAGGGGGCAGACCGGGAATGGTTTCCGGGGGCGCCGGAGCGACTGTTGTTGTACTTATTGCACTGGCAGCATCACATGGGGTGGAATATCTTTTTGCTGCCGTTATAATGGCAGGTCTTATGCAATTTTTAGTAGGAATTTTTAAACTTGGTAAATTTGTACGCCTGATCCCGCAACCGGTAATGTACGGTTTTTTAAATGGTCTTGCAGTAATCATTTTCATGGCACAGGTAGCACAATTTAAAGAAGTAGAAAACGGAATAGAAGGTTGGATGCAGGGTTCTGCCCTCTATTTAATGGCGGGATTGACGTTGTTAACCATAGCAATTGTATTTATATTACCAAAATTTACAAAGGCGGTTCCTGCATCGTTAGTAGCGATAATTGTTGTATTCGGTATCGTATATTTTTTCGGTATTGATACTAAAAAAGTAATTGATATAGCTTCAGTAGGTGGTTCACTGCCATCATTTCATATTCCAGGAATACCGTTTAATCTGGAAACCCTGAAAATTATTTTCCCCTACGCCTTAGTAATGGCAGGTGTTGGGTTGATTGAAAGTCTGTTAACGCTTAATATGGTTGATGAAATAACCAGCACAAAAGGACAATCTAACCGTGAGGCTGCCGCACAGGGCATAGCAAATATCACCAACGGTTTCTTCGGAGGAATGGGTGGATGTGCAATGGTTGCTCAGACTTTAGTGAATATCGGAGCCGGTGGAAGAGCCAGACTTTCTGCAATAATTGCCTCAATTGCAATCTTATTGATCATTCTGGTTGCAGGTCCTGTAATAGAACAAATTCCAATGGCGGCATTAGTCGGGGTGATGATGATGGTAGCTATAGGCACATTTGAGTGGGTTAGCTTTCGAATTATTAATAAAATGCCTCGACACGACATTTTTATTGGTATGCTGGTAGCAGTTATAACTGTACTATTACACAATTTAGCTTTAGCCGTTTTGATAGGTGTAGTTATTTCAGCTCTTGTATTTGCCTGGGAAAGTGCCAAACGAATACGTGCAAGAAAGTATGTAGATGAAGATGGTGTAAAGCATTACGAAATTTTTGGACCGCTGTTCTTTGGTTCTACTGCCGCATTTATTGAAAAATTTGACGTACTAAATGACCCGAATGAAGTTGTAATTGATTTTAAGGAAAGTAAAGTAGTTGATATGTCTGCTATTGAAGCTTTAAATAAAATTACGGAGAAGTATCACAAGGAAGGTAAAAAACTACATTTACGACATTTAAGCCAAGATTGCAGACAGTTACTGAAAAATGCTGAAACAGTTATAGATGTGAATATTATCGAAGATCCTACCTACAAAGTAATGACTAATAAGTAACATTGGTATATTTAAGTTTACATCGAAAGCTATCAGATTTTTTCTATGGTTTTCGATGTTTTTTTGTGCATTTCAGCCTTTTACTTTTAAACTAAGTTTAAATATTAGATTTAAATAAACACAAAAATGGTTCGGGGGTTATAAGCTAAAGCCAACCTCTTAAACAAATTATCGATAGAGAATTAAGCTTCTCTTTATTTACATCGCTACTTCCTGAAACGGAATGATTTGATGCTGGTGTTCTGAATTATAATAAGAATTGTTTTTCCATAATATAAAAGTCAATTCTAGGAGTTTTCTTTGGATGGCAACTATAGCCTTCATTTTGATACCATGCCTTGAAACCATTCTTAAGAAAATATCTCTGAACCTTTCATCAGTCCTAATTGCAGCTAATGCTGGAAAGTGCATTACCTTTCTTAAATTCCTATTACCCCGCTTGGAAATTCGAGGTTTGGATTTCACTGAGGTTCCAGATGTCTTTTCTCTTACATCTAATCCTGCATAACTGACCAACTGTCTTTTATTCTTTATTAACTCGAATCCGTTGGTTTCAGCGATAATTGTTACAGCAGTCAGATTTCCAATTCCCGGAATTGAAGATACTATTTTCATCTTTTCTACTAGAGTTTGATCTCCTTTGATAAGGATAGCAATTTCTTCTCTTATCTGCTTTTCCTGCAAATCAATAAGAGCTATTCTTTTTTTAGTTCGTTTAACTGAGCTTTCACTTGAAGTTGCAGAAGTACGTTCTGCGTGCAGTTGATTTTTCAACATTGTACGCTCATGTACAAGCTGCTCACGTTCCCGACAAAGCTGTCTCAAATCATTAAATATTTTTAAAGGAGGTTGCCATACTTCCAATTGCCTTTCCAAACCAAATCTAGCAATCGCTTGTGAAGCGCTCTTGTCAGTAATGGTTTTTATGTCAAGTGTTTTTGCATAATTACTGATCTTGTTTGGCAAAACGATGCTGACTTGTTTTTGAATACTGTAAAGATAGTAGGCTAAGGATTCATGGTAAACTCCTGTTGCTTCCATTACGTACCGTACTTCTGTTGTAGTTGATGTCTGTTTATTTACCCACGATACAAGACTTGAAAACCCTTTTTTAGTATTGGGAAATACTTTGTAGCCATAGACTTCTATGCTGATCTGTTCATCCATTCTACCAAGCGATACAACTAATTCATTTTGTGCAACATCAATTCCTACTGTCTGCTTTAATAATACCTTCATCTTATATGGTTTAGGTAAGTGATAACCTTCCTTCATCTTTTCTCCTGACTGGATATACTGGCTATTAAACTCATAATAATGAGCAAATTCCTTACATTCTGTTCAGATTCTAAAAGGTTAAAGAAGAGGAGGCAGTCTCTTTTCTTGAATATACCATAAGGCTATTTAAAGCAAAATCTGCTCTCGCCCTTCTTCACTTAGATTATATTATACAAACATAGGAGAA
>QFQM01000053.1 GCA_003243255.1 Flavobacterium psychrophilum
ACTATGAACAAGGCACACATATCGTGCTCGTGGACGTAGGCCATTCCTACAAAGGACTGTGTGATTTGGTGAATGGATATTACTTCACCTACGATGAATCGAATCCGATCAAGTTTAATCCATTTTATATCGGTGAAGGCGACACACTGGATACAGAGAAGAAAGAAAGTATCAAGACGTTGCTCCTGGCACTTTGGAAGAAAGACGATGAAACATTTAATCGCTCCGAATATGTGGCGTTGTCGATCTCGCTTCAGATGTACTATGAACGCCTTAGCAAAAACAAGAAGATCTTTCCATGCTTTGATACCTACTATGAATTTCTTCGCGATGAGTTTTTATCCATTCTCAAAGCGGATAAGGTAAAGGAGAAAGATTTTGACGCAGAGAATTTCCTGTATGTCTTACGTCCTTATTACAAAGGTGGCGAGTTTGATTATTTATTGAACGCTACGGAGAACCTGGATTTGTTACGCGAGCGCTTTATTGTTTTTGAGTTGGATAACATTAAAGATCATCCCATTCTTTTCCCAGTCGTGACCATCATTATCATGGAGGTGTTTATTTCCAAGATGAGAAAGCTGAAGGGCATCCGTAAGATGATTCTCATCGAAGAAGCATGGAAGGCAATCGCCAAAGAAGGCATGGCCGAATACATCAAGTACTTGTTCAAAACGGTACGTAAGTTTTATGGTGAAGCCATCGTGGTAACGCAAGAGGTAGAAGACATTATCAGTTCGCCCATTGTCAAACAGGCCATCATCAATAATTCGGATTGCAAGATTTTGCTTGACCAAAGCAAGTATCAAAATAAGTTCGATCAGATACAGGAGTTGCTGGGGTTGACTGAAAAAGAGAAAGCCCTTGTCCTGTCTATCAACAAGAGCAATGATCCTTCACGGAAGTACAAAGAAGTATTTATCAGCCTGGGTGGCGTGCTTTCCAAAGTTTACTCAACTGAAGTTTCACTGGAAGAATACCTGGCCTATACCACCGAAGAATCGGAGAAGATGAAGGTACAGGCATACACGAAGAAGTGGGGTGACATTCGAAAGGGTATTGCTGCACTTGCAAATGATATCCGAATGGGCAATGCAGCATAAACATGTAAAACTATGGGACACATTCGAAAAATAGTTGTGGTCATGTTCCTCACCGTGGTATGCATGACCGTTACACCACCTTCTCAGGAAGCACAAGGTGCAATAGCTATTGCTAAAATAATCAAGGAGGCAGTCAAGAAAGTGATCAAGGCAGTGGACTTGATGATCCAGCGCTTGCAAAACAAAACCATCTGGTTACAAAATGCCCAAAAGGTATTAGAGAATAAGTTATCAGAACTCAAGCTGACCGAAATCGCGGAATGGACGGAGAAGCATCGGAAGTTGTATCAGAATTACTACGATGAGTTGTGGAAAGTGAAGAACGCACTGGCAGCCTATCAACGTATCCGCCAGATCATGGACAAGCAAGTACGCATCGTGGATGAGTATAAGAGAGCCTGGAACCTGGTGCGGAAGGACAACCATTTCACGGAAGCAGAGATCGACTATATGTACCGGGTATATAAAGGCATTCTCAATGAAAGCGTCCGAAATCTGGATCAGTTAGTACTCGTTATCAATTCCTTCAAGACACAGATGACCGATGCCCAGCGACTGGCGATCATCATGCAGACGGGTGATCGAATTGAGCAGAATCTGGTTGACTTGCTGGAGTTCAATATGAATACGTATCAGCTCAGCCTCAACCGGGCAAAGACTCAGTATGAAGTTGACCGGGTTAAAAAATTGTACGGACTATAACGATAAAGCAAAGCATCATGAAACGGTTTTTCATTATAGTGATTTGCTCTTGGGTATATATCTCATCACAAGGACAGTCACCCAACTGGAATGAATGGTTCAGGCAAAAGAAGACACAACGCAAATACCTTGTGCAGCAGATTGCTGCCCTGAAGGTTTATCTCGAATACCTAAAGAAGGGATATGATGTCGCTCAAAAGGGATTGACAACCATTGGCGATATTAAGAACGGGACCTTTAACCTGGATAAAGACTACTTCAATTCATTGAAGCAGGTAAGCCCGGTAGTTAGGAATTCTCCGAAGGTCAATGAGATCCTGGTCTATCAGCAATACATACAACGTGATTTCAGAAAGCTTTTGCAAGACTGCCAGGTGGATGAAAATTTTACAGCGTCCGAGGTAAACTATATGCAATCTGTTTACCAGAATATGCTTGTTGAGTGCAACACGTCAATCGATGAGTTAACGCTCATTACTACGGTAGGTGAAGCTGAAATGAAAGACGGTGAACGCCTTTTGCGATTGGACAAAGTTCATGAAGACATGCTCGATAAATATGCCTTTACGCAGGACTTTATTGCCGGTACGCGTATGCTTTCCCTTCAACGGGCCAAAGAGAAGAGCCAGATTAAAAGCTCCCAGAATTTACACAGCAAATTATAAATCGATAACGATTAAGAGTTACTATGAAAAAGATCGTGATAATACTCGTTTTGATCAGTGCCAATATTCCCATACGGGTATGGGCACAATCACAGGAAGCTGCTCAGCTCGTGCTCAATTATGAGAAGCTTTTACAGCTCGAAAAAATCCTGGACAATATGTACAAGGGGTATAAGATATTGACCAAGGGATATAACACCATCAAAAACATTGCGGAGGGAAATTTCAATTTGCACCAGGTATTTCTTGATGGACTCTATGCTGTAAATCCGGCCGTTCGGAATTATAAACGCATCCCATATATCATACAATACCAGCAGTTCCTAATGAAGGAATACAAGCGCGCCTTCAACAAATTCAGGAACGATCCCAACCTCACGGTACGTGAAATCAAATACCTGGAGAATGTATACAGTTACCTTTTCAAACAAAGCCTTCGGAACCTGGATGAACTGCTCACCATTGTAACAGCATCCAAGCTTCGCATGAGTGATGAAGAAAGATTGCAGGCCATTGACCGGATTTATTATGACATGGAAAACAAGATTGTTTTCCTGAAGGTCTTCAACAGCAGTACGCAGGTATTGGTGATGCAACGTGCGAAAGAAAACCATGAGTTGAACACAGTGCAAAAGCTTTATGAGGTAACACCTTAAATCATCTTACTATGAAAACTAAATTAAAGAAGACCGTATTCCTTGCGGTTATAGCAATACTGTTTCCCTTATTTTCCCAGGCACAGGGATTTGCAGGAGAAATACGCAGTCTTCAAAGTGTGCTCGATGAATTGTATATCGAAATGTTGCCACTCTGTAACCAACTTATCGGTGTGGGTCGCGGCATTGCTGGCTTTGCAGCATTGTGGTATATCGGCTCACGTGTATGGCGCAGCATTGCCAATGCAGAACCGATCGATTTTTATCCGCTTTTACGGCCTTTTGGTCTTGGGCTTGCCATTCTACTTTTTCCACAGGTACTCTCTGTGATGAACGGAGTTCTTCAGCCAACGGTAACCGGCACGGCTGCCATGATGAACAATTCCAACAATGCTATTGCTTACTTATTAAAACAAAAAGAAGAGGCGATTCAGAAAACAGTTACATGGCAACTCTACGGTGATGAAGGATCGCATGGGAAGTGGTATCGCTATACCAATCCTGATGGAGAAGACGAAGATCCGGATTTGTTGAGCAACGGTATCCGGTTCCTGATGGCCAAGACAGCGTATGGAATTAAAAATGCCATCAAACAGTGGATGTCAGAAGTACTGCATATTCTTTACGAAGCCGCGGCACTTTGCATCAATACCCTGCGAACGTTCTACCTGATTGTGCTGGCCATTCTCGGACCATTGGTATTTGGCCTGTCTGTTTTTGATGGACTGCAAAACACACTTACCGTCTGGATAGCCCGGTACATTAATGTATTTCTCTGGCTCCCGGTAGCAAACATATTTGGAAGCATCATCGCTAAAATCCAGGAGAATATGCTACGCATTGATCTTGAGCAGATCGAGCGATACGGTGATACCTTCTTTAGTTCTTCTGATACTGGCTATATCATCTTCCTCATCATCGGAATCATTGGATACTTCACTGTGCCCTCGGTAGCCAATTACATCGTGCATGCCGGTGGAACAAACATGCTGTTACATAAAGCCACTAATGTATTTACAGGTACAGCGCGTTCCGCCACTTCCATGACCGCTTCTGGCGCAAGTGCCGCAGTTAGCAGTTTCAAAACGTCACCCTCATCAAATACAGGGTCAGGTGTCGCAAGCGGACAGGGAAATATGAATTCATCTTCAGGTGGATTCATGCACGACAAACTTTCTGGCAACAAACCTTCCTGATTATGTTTCAGCAACTTAAAAATATTGACTCGGCCTTTAAGCATATCCGCTTGTTTTCGATAGCGCTCATTGTGGCTTGTGCATTCATTTGCTGCTATACCGTTTACAAAAGTTTTGTGCTCATCACGCAGACACAAGCACGGATATATATACTGTCCAACGGAAAGGCACTCGAAGCGTATTCAGCTGAACGCAAAGACAACGTGCCGGTAGAGGCGCGTGATCATGTGAAGATGTTCCACCATTATTTTTTCACCCTTGACCCGGATGATAAAATGATCCAAGTGAATGTCACCAAGGCGCTTTACCTGGCGGATATATCAGCGAAACAGCAATACGATAACCTGAAAGAAAGTCGCTATTACTCGAATATCATTTCAGGGAACATTAGCCAGGATATTGAACCGGACAGTATTCGCATTGACCTCAATGATTATCCTTACTACTTCCGCTACTACGCAAAACAGCGGATCATTCGCGCTACCTCCGTAGTGATGCGTAGTCTCATCACCGAAGGCTACTTAAGAAATGTCGCGCGCTCCGATAACAACTCCCATGGATTTCTCATCGAACGCTGGAATACCGTAGAGAACAAAGATATCAGAACGCTGAACCGATAACATAACGACTATGAAACTCTCAGAAAAAATCGAAACATATAAACGCCAACTGGCGGACAACCTAAACAGGGCAAGTGAAAGATTTACGCTTCAATCAAAGAAACGATTTCTGGCCTTACTGGGAATAATCTTGGGTGGCATTTGTCTGTCGATGATGATTGAACCATTCCGAAAGCCTTTCAACAACATGAACATGATACCAGCAGCGCAGCGCGCACCGGTTGTGATTGTTCCCCCTGGGAATGGTGAATCTTTGCTTTCACCACAAGATTATAAGACGCTCCTGGAATTTAAACAGACCATGGACAGCCTGAAGATAAACGACCGAATATCCTACGATGAAATCTTGCAAGGACGTGAAGGGCTTCTGGATAGCATCAACTTCCTGATCAGCATTTATCACTAACACAAGTCAATTCTCATTCAAAATAAACATCAACTAAAAATCTTACTGATATGAAAACGCATTCACAAAAATTCTTACAGCAGCGCAAATTCTATATGGTGTTGCCCTTGCTGGCATTACCCTTCATCACCATGATCTTTTGGGCACTTGGCGGAGGACAAGGTACACCGGTACACGCGCAGGAAATCAGATCGGGCTTGAACCTCGAACTCCCCGGTGCCCATTTTGATAAAGAAGATGAACTATGGGATAAGTTCACCTTATATGAGCAGGCAAAGCGTGACTCTTTAAAATATGAAGAAGCCCGCAGGAACGATCCCTATTATGTAGTGAGCACTTTGAAAGGAAATGCAATGCAGGATACAGTTCCTAAGGGAGACAGCAAGCTCAACACTTCGTTAGGCAGCAAGGATAAGTATTCACAGATTGATCAGCATGAAGTAATGATCAACCGGAAACTGGAGCAACTCACGCGCCAGCTTGAACAGCCAGACAAAGCGATGTCTACGGAAAAACCTATAACCACCTCCGTTGCATTTCCAAAAACAGATGACCCATCCATGCGTGAAGACGTGGACCGATTGGAAAAAATGATGCAACTCATGTCCGGTGAGGATGCCAGTGATCCGGAGATGCAACAGATTGATGGCATGCTCGAAAAGATTCTTGATATCCAGCATCCGGATCGTATGAAAGAAAAAATTAAAGCACAAAGCCTGGAACATGCGCAGCAGGTATTCCCCGTGGAAGCTGCAATTTCAGGAGACAACATTACGCTGGTTGAAGGCCAGGTAAAACCTACGCTGCAAAATAGAGCAACCGATAGCTTGGAATTCATGCGTTTAAACTCCGCGATGACAGTAGAACATAATTCATTCTTCGGCTTGGAAGATGAAGTCAGTTCAGAGGAGGGCTTGTCCAATGCCATTGAAGCGGTCATTCACGATACACAGACAGTTGTTGCCGGTTCAACAATTAAAATGCGTCTGCTCTCTGATGTTTTCATTCATGGACAATTGATTGAAAAAGATCAGTTCATCTATGGAGTATGCGCAATCAGTGGTGAGCGTATGACCATTGCAATTAATTCCATTCGTGATGAACACTCGCTCTTTCCGGTGTCTCTGAAAGTATATGACCTGGATGGATTAGAGGGGATTTACATACCCGGTGCGATTACGCGGGATGCCGCCAAGCAAGCCTCAGCCCAATCCATACAAGACGTGCAGTTATATTCCATGGACAATTCACTTGGTGTGCAGGCAGCAACGGCTGGTATCGAAGCGGCTAAAGGATTGTTCAGCAAGAAATCCAAACTCATTAAAGTGACTGTTAAAGCAGGCTACCAAATCTTGTTGAAAGACGCTAATCAAACAAATCAATAATCATTTTATAACGAGAGTGTATTTGCTGTCACTACGCTCTCTTTTGAATGGCATGACAGTTAGGTTCCGGAACTTAAAAGGTGTGCCTGCCGGTAAAGATGTAGCTACTCTTTTGCATCGCGCAGGATGATTATCCCTTCGGTGGGAGTAATGGACATTTTTTTATAAACATTTTAACGATAACAACTATGCTACTATTTCTGGGAACATTGTTCGCACATGCATGGCCGGTGTTGCTCCTGCTATTGCTCTAAATAAAGTTGGGACGGCAATGCCGTCCCCCTTTTACAGTCTGTAGTAAACCTTAATCACAATTCATATTCATTAATCTTAAATAACAACGTCATGAAACGCGCAGTATTAACCTTATCTATTTTGTCCTTCTTCAATAATCTATACATCAAGTTGTTGATGTTAGGCGGACTCGGTGATCTGTTCTTATAACAGGTCCCTAATGGCATTGCGATCGCAATGCCATTTACAATTTATTCATCATAAAATTTAAAACTATGTTATACTTCTTAAATAATCTTCATCTCAGAATTATATTGATAGGCATTCTTTCTTTGCTGCTAAAGAATGCCTTCAGTCAGGTTGTATCCGAATCACGGAATGTGGAAGTAACCTTCAACAAAACTTCTAGCATTGTTTTTCCGACTGACATCACATCGGTGGATCGCGGTAGTCGTGATGTACTGGCACAAAAAGCGAAGGGAGTCAGTAATGTACTTCAGCTAAAGGCAGGAAAGACAAATTTCAAGGAGACAAACCTTACCGTGATCACCGCGGATGGAAAGCTCCACCATTTTTTTGTTCGCTATGCGGAAGCACCTGCTACGTTCACTATTCAGACGACAGAATCATCTGAAGAGAATACAGATTCAATCCCGCTACTCTTTCAAAGTGAAATGACGGAGGCTGACATGAAACAGCACACAACCAATATCCTGAAATCACCCCGGAAACTTTCCCGAAAAAGGAAATCGCGATTCGATATGAGATTTGCTCTGCAAGGAATTTACATTCAAGGCAATATCATGTTCTATCATCTGAAAATTTCCAATGACTCGAACATACCTTTTCATACAGACATGCTACGGTTTTATGTAAAGGATAAACAAAAAGTTAAACGTATGGCCTCGCAAGAAGTGATGGAAGTTCCCCTTTATCACGAGGGTAACAGCGAAGTGGTCCCCGGAAAGACGACATCGAACATCGTGTACGCACTTCCAAAGTTTACCATTCCCGATGCAAAGGTTCTATCCATTGAACTCATGGAGAAAAAAGGTGGCAGGCATCTTCAACTAGCGATAAAAAACAGAATCATTGTGAAGGCACTGCCCGTGCCTGAGGGCTAAAGATTCAAAGGGATAAAGTTGATTGGACCGATTTGTCCAAAAGAGTAAAGTGATTTAACGAATAACAATTAAAAAGTTATCAATTATGAACGAACAAAATGTAGAGTACTTAAAAGAACGCATTTTCTTTCTTGGCTTTGGTGATAAGCTGAATGCCGAGTTGGAAAAGAATATCAAAGCGCAAAAGGAACAATTTCAACTTCCCATTCAGGGTGAGTTTAATAAAGGAGATAAAAAAGAAGTAGTAGATTTTATGCTTGATTTTTCCAAGTCCAAGCAGAACGACATGTACTTCCTGAACAATTATAAAGCTACCCTGAAGAGTGACGATCCTGAGAAAGAACGATCACAGACTTTCTACATCAACAAGGGAAATGGTGTGACCGCCAAGGAAGCTTATAACCTGTTAGAGGGACGTGCCGTACATAAGAAGCTTACTAATAAAGATGGTGATCCCTATGAGGCCTGGCTTCAATTGAATCCTAAGAAAGAAGAGAATGGGAATCATAAAGTACAGCAGTTTCATTCCGCTTGGGGATACGATGTGAATAAGAGTCTGGAAAAACATCCCATCAAAGAATTGGCTGATCCCGAGCAGAAGGAAAGATTGATCAAGTCACTGGAGAAGGGAAATCTTCAACAGGTCACCTATACGCGAAATGACAAGGAAGAAAAAATGTTTCTCGAAGCTAATCCAAAAGATCGAAACGTGATCGTCTACGATGCGCAAATGGTGAAACAGTTTCAAGGCATCAAGGAGCACAAAGGTGAAAAAGCAGAAGTGAGCAAATCGCAGGGCGAGAATTCCTCTGAAAAAAAGAAGTCCGATAAGAAAGAGGTATCGGAAGAACCTGATGCCACTGAGAAGAAGGCGAAAGGAAGAAAGATGTCGGTCTGACGTCTTTAGTTTTACGCGACCTTGTAATGGGGGAGAGCTTGTTCCGTTGATTGTGTTCATCATATTACATGGACAATCATCGGAACAAGCACTCCCCTTAGTTTTAAGAGCTGCTGAGTAAAGTGCCGGGACCTCATCCGGTGTAATGCCTTACTACTATTTATCCTTGATGCATCACCACCGGATGACATCCCTTTCCTGTTAATATTCGAAAGGGAATGCAATACATCTAAGCGCATTTTCATGACAAGGTAAACGTGTGAGTAAGTGCATGCCGTTCAGGCTTTTTTGCTGCTCAACTTGTAAAGTCCATCGCAAAGATAGGATGATGCTTTACCCGCTGTCAAGGGCGAGGCAAGTACCGGTGTATTTCATTGTGGAATTGTACCGATACCCTTGACTGCGGGTACGCTCATCCTTTGAGACAGGCTATGGACTTTACAATTCTTTAACAAGAAGTGGCAAGGCAAATAAAAAAAGCCTGAAGCCATGCAAACACTTAATATCAAATCACACAACGTTAATCGTCATTATGAAATGCCTCACTTCTTTGTTCTATCAAAAGGAAACAATGCAGGAAAACCACTGGATAAACCGTGTCCCAATTGTTTTGTGATCACGACCAGTAACGAGGAAGAAAGAAATCGTCTTTATTGGCTGTGCTTTGGCCTATGGCAAGGCAGGCATTTTCATCAACTCCTTACTGGATCGGTAATACCCTTTATTCGAATTACAGAATTTAAAAAATGCCTTGATTTGGCTGTTTTGAAAGTCGCGGTCAAGCCCGTGGAATTTAAGCAAGCAATTGAATCATTGATGACACTTAATCATCATCAGCAAAACATCAAGAAACAAATGATACTCATGAATGAATTAAAAATAACGATAATAAGAAAAGCCCTCCAATAAGAGTGCTTTGGGTGCTAATTATTAGTTGCATAAAATTCTTCACATTCCTCGCATAAGCCGGAGTCGCTTAACTCAAGAAACTTATTGTTGCATTTTTGACAAATCTTGCCCGCAACAATTTCGAATTCCCAACCGTGGATCATGCCTTTTTTGTCTATGTCTGTGTTGAGAAAGAAATTATAGCCACAGTCGTGTTCACAGGAAAATATTTCATTATGTATTTCTATCTCGTTGAGTTCACCGCAATTGGGACATACAAAAAAGTCTGCATTACAATGTGAGCAATGGGCCTCCACCATATCTGATTCCAAATCAGCTTGACTCACCTCCGTTTTTTCCGCTCCTAACTCTTCCTTGAAATTGAAATTAAGTTGATTTGGGTTTTCATACAATCTCTCTTTATTCGGATCGTAAACTTTGTAGGGATCAGAGTATTCAACCGTGTTTGCATATTCAAAGTCACAAAGAGGACATTTAGAGTAGTGGGAGTCGATCCAGTCGGATTCTTCCTCGGTCAGGAATTCACTTTCAAGATTATTAACTAAGTCTGCTATGGAGTAATAAAATTGTGTATCCGTATTTATGAGATACGGCTTCAAATCCGGATGAATGATTTTCGGATTTTCATCAGAACTGAAATCACCTTTGTTACTCGATACAAAATAGTTTTCTGGGAACATGATTTGTTTGGATTCCGGTACAAACAATTTTATCGGTAGATTTTTCTCAACATATTCAATAGAACTTAATAGGATCAAAGCATCGGCCATACTGTTTTTCTTATCACCAATGAAGGGTGCTTTTCGATCAGCGGCCAGATCAGCGGCTATAATTTTTACGTGATTAGAGACTTCAATGAGCGTAGTTTTTTTCTTGAGAAACTCTTCGACAGATTCAATATGGTGTTTATGCCTTCGAATTTTATTCTCAATTCCAATTGTGATTTTCTCCTTAAGACTTTGAGCCATTTCCTTTCCTTCAGGTTCCAAAAAATGCTTTATTGACTTTATTGAGGCTTTGACTGAATGAAGTTTTTTATTGAGTTCATCTATTTGATTTTGAGAATGCTTTTTATTTCGCTCCCATTCTTCAAGAATGATCCTGTTAGTTAGAAACGTAAGACGGCCTTCATTGACTTTCTTGATTATGAAATCAAAAATCTTAAAGTGCAATTCGTCATACTGATTATTCAGGATATTAAATCCGTTGGAGAGATATATCCAGTTGTTGGTGTCAAGGAAGATATACCGCATTAGCTGATGGATTTCATTGAGTTAAAATTTAAGTATAGCAATACACTGTTCATAGATAGCTATTGCTGCAATTCCTTTGAATGGACATTTTCTCCGAAGCCAAAGTAAATATCCTTCAAAACCCTCGTAATTTTGAATATCAGTGGAGATAATTGGACTGTCTGTGGTGAATCGTCACCCTTGCAAGCATGTCCAAAAATGCTAATGCGGGTTTATGGAAAGAAAATGAGGGTAAAATCACTTTTTGTTTAGCACGTTCGTCAGTATATCTCTTTGCCAGCTTCAAATAAGTATAAAGGCCAATTTCTGGCTATTACTTTGAGTAATGTCGCTAATCCGAAAGGGTCCTGCCCCGATTATTGCAGATGGTTGGGATTTCGATGTGTTCATGAAGTTTAGGCTTAACGATGTCCTTTTAAAAGATACAGATTTGCCCCATACAAGTAATATTAATTGCTTTTTTGAACCAGATTGGCAATTCATGCAATCGTGTTGCACCGAAAAATAGGTATCTTTGGCATGTGAAAATGGTTCGCCTCCTATTTGTATTCTATATTTTCGTCCTGGCAATCTATCCATGCAGTGATGGAAATACCTGCATTGATGAGCAGAAATTCGGTTTTTCCATAAATGTGACCAACCATGCTCACAATGGTGGGGAGCAAGATGTATGCACTCCTTTTTGCATTTGTGCTTGCTGCGCAGCCACTATTCAACTCACTGTATCGAATATTACGGTTCCATTTTTTTTAACACACAATACCAGGTTCTTGATTCCTTATAAGGAAAGACCTTGGTTAGACAAGACTCATTCTATCTGGCAACCGCCCAAGGCTTAATTTCTTAGCCTTCATTCAAATCATGTAAGTTTTATTGAGAGACATTTTCAATCTCTCTATTCCTTTTTATTAAGCTCGAAGCATGAAAAATGCTAAGCCAAAAAAACATAAGAAGAAATCGACTGTGCGTATAGTTCTGAACTATACACTAATGATCCTATTGGGTCTTTTAGTGGCCGTTCTTATGCTGGTTGCATTAATAATTCCTCATATAAATATCAATGACTAATAATTATGTTAGATAAAATCATTCATTACTCCATAAACAATAAGCTGATCATTGGCCTGTTCACAATTGGCCTGATCATTTGGGGTGGCTACTCCATAACGCAGCTCCCCATAGATGCTGTGCCCGATATTACCAATAACCAGGTTCAGATTATCACGGTAGCTTCATCACAATCAGCACTGGACATTGAACGTCTGGTGACATTTCCAATCGAGCAAACGATGGCCACCATACCAAACATCGGAGAGATTCGGAGTTTTTCACGTTTCGGCCTTTCTGTTGTTACGATTGTTTTTCACGATAACATCGATGTGTATTGGGCGAGACAGCAGGTAAGTGAAAGGCTTAACATGGCAGCAAAGCAAATCCCTCCAGGTGTGGGTTCTCCTGAACTGGCACCGGTAACAACGGGATTAGGTGAAATCTATCAATACACACTTCGTCCAAAGAAAGGCTATGAAGGAAAATATAATCCAACGGAACTACGCAGCATTCAAGACTGGATTGTAAGACGGCAATTACTTGGCACTGTTGGAGTGGCTGATGTTGCCAGCTTCGGTGGCTATCTGAAGCAATATGAAATAGCATTGAATCCTGACAAACTCAGAAGCCAAAATCTAAGCATTGCAGAAGTATTTTCTGCCCTTGAAAAAAACAATCAAAACACCGGTGGTGCTTATATCGACAAAAAGCCGAACGCATGGTTTATCCGTAGTCAGGGTTTAATAGGTTCCACGGAAGATATAGGAAAGATCGTAGTAAAAAATACAAGCACCGGAATACCTGTTCTCATCCGTGACATTGCAGAAGTTGGCTTTGGTCATGCTACCCGCTTTGGCGCCATGACTTATAATAATGAAGGTGAAGTAGTAGGCGCCATCGTGTTGATGCTAAAAGGCGAAAATTCAAGTGCGGTGGTTAATCGAGTAAAGGAACGCATCAAACAAATTGCGAAAACACTTCCTGAAGGAGTTGAGATTGAAGCTTTCATAGATCGAAGCAAATTGGTCAATCGCGCCATTGGTACAGTAGAGAAAAATTTGGTTGAAGGAGCATTGATTGTTATTGGGGTACTCGTTTTGTTCTTGGGTAATCTACGCGCGGGGTTGATAGTTGCGTCTGTCATTCCATTAGCGATGTTATTTGCCGTGTCCCTTATGCATGTGTTTGGTGTTTCAGGAAACCTAATGAGTTTAGGCGCGATTGATTTTGGGTTAATTGTCGATGGAGCCGTAATTATAGTGGAAGCGACAATGCATCATTTGGGCTTACGTAAATCTGTTCGCCTGACTAAAGAGGAGATGGATTTAGAAGTTTACGAATCCGCATCTAAAATCAGAACCTCAGCGGCCTTTGGTGAAATTATCATCTTGATTGTGTACTTGCCTATTCTTGCTCTGGTTGGAGTTGAGGGAAAAATGTTCAAGCCGATGGCACAGACTGTAGCCTTTGCTATACTCGGAGCATTTCTCATGTCACTTACGTATGTGCCAATGATGTCTGCCCTTTGTCTAAGCAGGAACACAACACATAAAAAAAACCTGTCCGACAAGATGATGGACTTTTTCCATCGTATATACACACCTGTCATCAATGGGGCGTTAAAGCATAGGCTAATTATTGTGTCTTCTGCCGTTATTTTATTTATAGTAAGCATCATCACATTTACCAACATGGGCGGAGAATTTTTGCCAACACTGGAAGAAGGTGACTTTGCCGTTGAAACTCGTGTATTGACTGGAAGCAGTTTATCCTACACTATAGAGTCTGCGACAAAAGCCGCGGAAATAATACTTCGCGAATTTCCCGATGAAGTAAGAGAAGTAGTTGCTAAAGTAGGTTCATCAGAAATACCCACCGATCCAATGCCTATTGAAGCCTGTGACTTGATGATCCTTTTAAAGGATAAGGACGATTGGAAAAAGGCAGAAGGACGTGAGGAACTAATCGAAAAGATGAGTGAGGCACTGGAAGATGTGCCTGGCGTTACATTTGGCTTTCAGCAACCGATTCAAATGAGGTTTAATGAATTAATGACTGGCGTACGACAGGATATAGCGATAAAGATTTTCGGAGAAGACTTGGATGTACTCACTGACCTTTCTAAAGAAATAGGAAAGATTGTGGATAAAGTGGATGGCGCACAAGGTTTATATATTGAGGAAGTTACCGGCCTCCCGCAAATAGTTGTCAACATTAATCGGGATGAGGTCGCTAAATATGGTCTGGCTATTGAAACCATTAATCAGGTAATTAATACCGCATTCGCGGGGCAAGCTGCGGGGCTCGTTTATGAAGGCGAAAGACGATACGACCTGACGTTAAGGTTAGCAAGTCAAAATCGTCAAAGCATTGAAGATGTTCGGAATCTGTTTATAACATCACCTAAAGGAGAACAGATTCCATTGAAGCAATTGGCAGATGTGGAATTCAAAATCGGTCCTAACCAGATTCAGCGTGAAGATGCCAAACGCAGAATCATTGTAGGATTCAATGTCTCGGGAAGAGATATTGCCACTGTTGTTAAAGAGGTGCAACAAAAGATTGAGCAGAAAGTGAAATTTCCACCAGGGTATTATCCGACTTATGGTGGTCAGTTCGAAAATTTGGAGAAAGCGAAAGCTCGCTTGTCCATTGCTGTTCCAGTAGCACTGCTACTCATCTTCCTTCTATTGTATTTCACTTTCCATTCCATGAAACAGTCACTCTTAATTTTTACGGCTATTCCAATGTCAGCTATTGGTGGTGTGTTTGCATTACTCTTACGCGGTATGCCATTCAGTATTTCCGCAGGGGTCGGATTCATTGCCTTATTCGGTGTAGCGGTACTAAATGGGATTGTCCTCATCGCAGAGTTCAACCGATTAAAGAAAGAAGGTATGATTGATTTGCATGACATCATACTCAAAGCAACCTCGGTACGTCTACGTCCTGTATTGATGACTGCCGCTGTTGCATCCCTTGGATTTCTGCCAATGGCATTGGCCACAAGTGCAGGAGCTGAAGTTCAAAAACCATTGGCGACAGTGGTGATTGGAGGATTGATCAGTTCAACACTTTTAACACTCATCGTGCTGCCTTGTATTTATATCTACTTTGAAAAGATCGGTTCTTCAAAAATTAAAGATTCTTCGATATGAGAATAGTGATCATTGTATTATTTGTTTTATTGTCCCTTGGAGGATTTGCGCAATCGGCTAAACTTTCAGTTCAGCAAGCCATAGACATTGCATTAAAAAACAATGGAAGTATCAAGGCGGCTGCCTCTGAAGTAGAGCAGCAAAAGCAATTGAAGAAGGCTTCTTTTGATTTGCCGAAGACTGATGTTTCTCTTCAGTATGGCCAATATAATAGCTATAGAAAAGACAACAACTTTACTGTTTCACAAACTATCCCATTCACAGCGTTGGGAAGTCAGGGTTCCTATAACCGCTCTTTGGTTGCCTCTTCAGAGATGAAGAAGGCGATTACGGAGAATGAGTTAGTGTTCCAGGTAAAACAGGTTTATTACCAGCTTGCTTTCGTACAAGCCCGGTATAGTTTATTACTTGAACAAGACAGCATTTATACGGGCTTTCTTAAATCGTCTTCGCTTCGCTATAAAACAGGTGAAACCAATCTTCTTGAAAAGACTACAGCCGAAACGCAGCGCAATGAAGTAATGAATCAACTCCAAAAGAGTAAATCGGATGTGGTGATTTTGCAAACGCAATTGAAGACGCTACTCAATAGTGAGACACTTCCTGAAATATCAGAAACAACACTTGTTGAAATTGAGTCAAAGGAACTACACGATACTTCTTCTGTATCTACCAATCCTTCATTAGCCTATATGCGTCAACAGGTAGAGGTGGCACAGCGTTTTAAGAAAGTAGAAGCAGCCAAGTTTGCACCTGATTTTAAAGTGGGATTCTTTACACAAACGCTTATTGATGTCCCTAATCCTGAAAACGGAAGACTGGCAACTATTGGAGATCGTTTCACAGGTATTCAGGTTGGTCTTTCTCTTCCGCTATGGTTTGTTCCACATCAGGCAAGATTAAAAGCAGCGGAGTTTAGCAAGCAAACCGCACAGAGTAATTATCGATATCACAACCTGACGGTGCAGGGGCAATTTCAACAAGCGGCTCAACAGTATGAGAAAAACAAAAACAGTTTGAGCTATTATCATACATCGGCATTACCCAATGCGGATCTTATTCTGAAACAATCTCAAACTTCCTTCAAGGCGGGTGAGATTGGTTATGGAGAATATCTCTTGGGATTACGTAATGCTATTAGCATCAAAGAAGGATACCTGCAAACCCTGAACGATTACAATCAAAGTATTATTTACATCGAATTTTTGTCCGGTAACAAATGAAAATCATTATGAAAAATATAAATAAATCTCTTTATCTACTCCTGATTTTACTGGCAACCATTCTTTGCATCTCCTGTGGAAGCAAGGCCAATGAATCGGAAGAAGCAACAAATAAAGAAGAGGAGAATGTTGTCGAATTTACGCAGGCGCAATACAAGACAGCAGGTATTGAATTAGGAAAAGCCGAAGACAGACAGATCAGTGGTACAGTTAGGGCGAGCGGTGTGCTGGATGTTCCACCTCAGCAACTTGTGAGTGTTTCAATACCACTTGGTGGATTTTTAAAGAGCACAGAATTACTTCAGGGGTATCACGTCAAGAAAGGACAAATCATTGCTACCCTTGAAAGCATGGACTTTGTTCAAATGCAACAGGATTATCTGGAGGCCAAAAACCAGTTTGCCTTAGCCAAAGCAGACTATGAACGTCAACAAGAGTTGGGTAAAGAAAATGTGAATGCCCAAAAAACACTTCAACAATCTCAATCTAATTATGCAGGCTTACAGGTCAAGATGAAAGGTCTTCTTTCAAAACTAAAAATGCTTGATGTTAATTTGACTTCCTTGGAGGAAGGTAATATTACTAATACCATCAATGTTTATTCACCCATCAACGGATATGTAACTGAGGTTAATGTTAATATCGGAAAGTTTGTAAATCCCATTGACGTTCTTTTTGAAATTGTAAGTACAGAGCATCTCCATGCCGAGCTTACCATTTTTGAAAAAGACATACCTAAAATAAAGATTGGACAGAAGGTTCGCTTTACACTAGCCAATGAAAGCAAAGAGAGAATTTCAACTGTTTATCTGATTGGTCGGAAGATTAGTGCTGATCGCACAATTCGCATTCACTGTCACATCGACACCACAGATACACAATTACTTCCTGGAATGTATTTGAAGGCACTGGTAGAAACCGGTGGCGTGCAGGTTACTGCGCTTCCCGATGAAGCGGTGATTGATTATCAGGGAAAGAAGTACATTTTTGTAACAACTGAAGAGCCGAAACATAAAGGTGTTTATCATTTTGCAATGGTTGAAATGGAAGCCGGACTAAGCGAACTTGGCTATACAGAAATCACTCCTCCTAAAGATTTTGATCTTAATAAGTCTAATGTAGTTATTAAAGGCGCTTATGCACTTTTGTCAAAAATGAAAAATACAGAGGAAGAAGAATAGCCTACTCAAAAATAGGACATGGAGCAATTAATAATCGGAAGTTTGACATTAAGCATATTACATGCACTCATCCCGAGTCATTGGCTGCCATTGGTAGCTATTGGCAGAAGGCAAAACTGGACCGCTATAAAGGTAATGCGAATTACTTTGCTGGCTGCCGGAGGGCATATATTCAGTACGCTACTGATCGGTGTTATGATTGGTCTGCTTGGCTGGAAGCTTTCTGCCTGGGTTAATCACTTCACGCATATCATTGCTCCATCCATCCTTATTCTTCTTGGCATATTTTTTATCTACCGTCATTACAAACACAAACATTTTCACCTGGAAGAACCCACAGGTAAAATCACCGACAAACAAATTATATTAACATTGGTCGCAACCATGTTTCTATCGCCATGCCTGGAAATTGAAGCCTATTTCCTGATGGCGGGAATTCATGGGAGTCAGGCTGTGGTGTTAATCGGATTGATTTATGCTGTGATTACTATTGCCGGTATGCTCATCTGGGTGGGTGTGATGTACAGGGGGCTGATCAATTTTAACTGGCATCTGCTGGATCACAATGCCGGAATAATCACAGGGGCTACACTTATACTTACAGGTTTGATTTCATTTTTTATTCAATAATCGTATGAAAGATCATAAACATTCGGAAAACACAGAACAACAGAGGGATGAAGAAAGTAAAATTCAGACCTCAACATCGAAAGAGCATGATCATGATGATCACAATCATGGTGGTGAGGAGACTTCCGGGTGGAAGAGTCATTGGCAGTTGTTGACTTCTCTTTTCATTTTGATTGTCATGTTGACATTGGAGTTTGGATTTAAATACAAACCAGTGTTCCCCGTTGATTTAATTGTCTATCTCGCTGCTTTTCTATTGGGAGGTTATAATGTTTTATTCATGGCCTTTACCAAGGCAAAACATTTTGATTTCTTTAATGAATTCTTTTTGATGAGTGTAGCAACTATCGGAGCGTTTGCCATCGGTTCCTACAGTGAAGGGGTCGCGGTAATGATTTTTTATTCTATTGGGGAATGGTTCCAGGACTCCGCAGTAAACAGGGCGAAGCGAAGTATCAAAGCGTTACTTGATATTCGTCCCGATGAGGTGACGGTAATCAGAGACGGAAGCACACAAGTAGTTAATCCAAAGGTCATCGTCATTGATGAAATCATCCAGGTGAAGCCGGGTGAAAAAGTGGCACTGGATGGAGAATTGGTTTCTGCATCTGCCTCATTTAATACCGCAGCACTTACTGGTGAGAGTAGACCCGATACAAAATCAAAGGGTGAAAAAGTATTTGCCGGAATGATTAACCTCAACACGGTGACAGAAGTACAAGTAAAGTCATTATTCAAAGACAGTAAGCTGAGTAAGATCCTGGAAATGGTTCAGGATGCTACTGCACGTAAATCACAGACACAGTTATTTATCAGCAAGTTTGCCAAAGTTTACACACCAATCGTTTTTGCATTGGCTTTAGCAGTGTGTTTTCTGCCTTACTTCTTTGTTGGTGATTATCTTTTCAACGAATGGTTTTATAGAGCGCTTGTATTCCTGGTGATTAGTTGTCCTTGTGCGCTGGTGGTCTCTATTCCTTTGGGGTATTTCGGAGGAATAGGATTAGCCTCACGAAATGGAATCCTGTTCAAAGGATCAAACTATCTGGATGTGGTAACAAAAGTGAATACTGTTGTCATGGACAAAACAGGCACACTCACTAAAGGCGTGTTTAAAGTTCAGCAAGTTGTTACCAACGAAATAGAAGAAAATGAATTAATCCGGATTACGTCCGTGATAGAAAAGAACTCTACTCACCCGGTGGCTAAGGCGGTAGTAGAACACGCGGGAGATAACGCAAATGGTAAAGCAGATAACATTGAAGAGATAGCAGGGCACGGATTAAAAGGAGTCGTTGAAGGGAAAACCGTATTAGCAGGAAACGCAAAGCTCCTGAAGAAATTTAATATCGCTTACCCCGCTGAGATTGAAACACTGGTTGACACAGTGGTCGTTGTTGCGATCAATGAGAAATATGCCGGGTACATTACCATTGCGGATGAGATAAAAGAAGATGCGAAACAGGCCATTGAAAATCTTCACAAGCTCAATATCAAAACAGTGATGCTTTCAGGCGATAAGCAGAGCGTAGTGGATAAGGTGTCAAAGGCTTTGGGGATTGACAATGCCTTCGGTGATTTATTACCGGAAGGAAAAGTCGAAAAAGTGCAAACTCTTAAAAATGAGAAAAGAATCATTGCCTTTGTCGGTGATGGCGTGAATGATGCACCCGTAGTAGCGTTAGCCGATGCCGGAATTGCAATGGGTGGACTCGGAAGTGATGCAACCATTGAAACCGCTGATATTGTCATTCAGAATGACCAGCCTTCAAAGATTGTATCTGCTATTAAAATAGGTAAGATCACCAGAAGTATCGTTTGGCAAAATATCACTCTTGCTATGGTAGTAAAGGTTGTGGTGTTAGTTCTTGGTGCGGGTGGTGTTGCAACGTTATGGGAAGCGGTTATTGCTGATGTGGGTGTGGCGTTACTGGCTATATTGAATGCAGTGAGGATACAAAGGATGAAATTTTAGAACCGTTTTGTTGTTAAAACATTGGTCAGTTTGGGCTATTTAGTATATTAGCATATTCTAAAATGCTAAAATGACTGAAATTTCGTGTATTCGCGTGTTGGCTGATCTAAATCAGATTAAAGCTTGCCGGGAAAGGATTAAAACTATTGATGGATCGCTTAATGTTTTAGGCAATGTTTTCAACCTCGCGGGCAATGATGTGCGCCTTAAAATTCTATTTCTTCTTCAGGAAGAAGGACAACTTTGCCCCTGCGATCTAAGTGATATTTTGGGAATGAATACTTCTCCAATATCTCAACATCTTCGGAAATTGAAGGATGGCAAAATTGTAGTCTCTAAGAAAACAGGACAAACAATATTCTATTCTATCAATCCGGCTTATACAGACATCTTTAAGCCAATATTCAAATTACTCAATAGCAACAAAGTATTAGAAATGGTATGAAAACACAAATCTTACTTAGCATTTTCACAGCGGCCAGCGCATCCATATGCTGCATCACTCCGGTACTCGCCATTGTAGCGGGCACAAGTAGTTTAGCTACCTCTTTTTCATGGCTTGATCCATTAAGACCCTATTTCATAGGAGCGACTTTTTTAGTCTTAGGGATAACATGGTATGGCGTTTTGAAACCTCAGAAGAAAGATGATTGTGGTTGTGAGTCGGAAAAGAAATCATTTTTTAAATCAAAGAGATTTCTAAGTACGATCACTATTCTGTCTTTACTATTAATTGCATTCCCTTCATATTCAAGATTCTTCTTCCAGAAAAGTGAATCTGCTGTGGCATCGCAGGATCAAAGCAAGAATAAGAAAATTGAATTGACAGTAAACGGAATGACTTGTTCAAGTTGTGAGATGCATATTGAAAGTGAAGTGAAAAAACTGCCTGGCGTCTCTTTTATTAAGGCATCTTACGAAAGGAAATCAGCCACGATTGAATACGATGAACAGAAAGTTGATCTTAATAAAATCATTAAATCAATCAATAGCACGGGCTACAAAGTTGATCAGTTAAAGGACGGAAGCTCTGAAAGCGCAAAATCAATAAAAAACTAAAAAGTAATTTAAGCAGGCAATTATGAGCATCGTTGCTATCCTCGAATCAACTATTATCTGCCCAAGTTGTGGGTTCAAGAAGGAAGAGACTATGCCAACCAATGCATGTCAGTATTTTTACGAGTGTGAAAATTGTAAAACTATTCTTAAACCCATTTCGGGCGATTGTTGTGTTTTTTGTTCCTATGGAACAGTAAAGTGTCCACCGATCCAAGAGCAGAAATCGTGTTGTATTTAATGTAGCGGTGCGTCAGTGCTTGGATTGTTCTCGCTGTTATAACTGCGGAGTTGAAAGTTCAAATGCCTTACGTTGCTGCTTTTAAGTTTTTCCGATAAGGGGTTTTTCAGCCCTTTATCATTTAAAATATTGGACATGCCCTAGTCTTAAAGAGAAGCATTCGTTAATTTATCTTTGCAAAGATAAACCTCACCAAGAGTGATAAAATATCCAAACCAATTGGTAGAAATATTCATATGAATACATTATATATTAAAAATATGGTTTGTAACCGTTGCGTAACGGTAGTAAGGCAGGAATTAGAAAAGCAGGGATTACACCCGCTAAGAATAACTCTTGGTGAAGTAACACTCGCAGAAGATCACCTTAGCGATGAGCAAATGAAAAAACTGGATGCTTCATTGGTGGAATCAGGATTCGAACGCATGGATGACAGAAAGGCTCAGCTCATTGAAGCAATCAAAAACAAAGTGATCCAGTTGATTCATTACACCGAAAATCCGGATCGAAAATTCAATTGGTCAACCGTTTTATCAGAGGAGTTAAAATATGAATATAACTATCTCAGTAATCTCTTCTCTTCGGTAGAAGGTATCACATTGGAACAGTTTATCATCCGACAAAAAATTGAAAGAGTAAAGGAACTTCTCTTTTATGATGAGTTAAGTTTGAGTGAAATTGCAGATAAACTTGGGTACAGCAGTGTTGCACACTTGTCGTCACAATTTAAAAAAGTAACTGGCCTTACGCCTTCCGAACTAAAGAAGTCAAGAGATATTGACAAGAACAGAAAACCGCTCGACAACATCTCCTGAAATTTAAATCTGCTTCACATTCGCCCCTCCAGTTCTGACTACGAGTTCTTTCTTCATATAGCTAATACTTATCCAAATCAGCAAAGCAAACGAGAAACCTGTTTCGTTGATCTTTTATATAAGCCCGCACTAAATTCTATAAGTCTTTCCGGTTATTATATAACATATCTCGGTAGTAATCTTCTGATTTTTACATTGTATAAATGACATTGTAATGGACCAAGTAACGGATATACTAATTAAAGGCATGGTATGCGATCGATGTGTTTCTGTCATCAGAAAGGGGATGGAGCAGATGGGATTTCCGGTGAAAAACATCAGCCTCGGGAAGGTGTCTCTCGATAAGCCGCTGGCCCAAGAGGATATTGTCAGAGTTAACAGTTTCCTGCTTGACAATGGATTTGAGTGGATGGAAAATCGGCATCAAAAAATGATTGATCAGGTTAAAAAAATGATTGCCGATGTGTTCGCCCAAAATGTTAAATATGATGTCAAACTAAAGTTCTCCACGCTGCTTGCTGAAAGTTTGCACATGAACTACGATTCGATCAGTGAACTTTTCTCTGCCGCTGAGGGCATGACGCTGGAACGGTACATCATTACAAAGCGGATAGAGAAGGTCAAAGAATTGCTCGTCTATACCGACTTTACACTGACTGAAATTGCCTATATCACAGGCTTCAGCAGCATCAATCACTTATCCCGACAATTCAAAGAATTCTCAGGTTTAACGCCAACGTACTTTAAAAAAATTAAGACCGAGAAAAATAAGCTGTCGGGTACTGAAGAGATGTAAATCCTGTAAATGAAATGGGTAATTCTGCAAACCCTGATGTGCCCCTTTCCAGTATAATTGCATAGCCAATGCGCATAGCAGAAGCATCACTTTTTTTAATTAACCAATACGATGAAATATATAAAACAAACCTTTCCGGTTTTAGAAATGACTTGTGCGGCTTGTGCTGTCAGCGTGGAATCCATGCTTAAGTCAGTGTCGGGCGTGAAGGACGCTGGTGTAAACTATGCCAATCAGTCCGCATGGATTGAGTATGATAACAAGCTTGCACAACCAGGTGATCTGCAAAACGCAATACGTTCGATAGGCTATGATTTAGTGGTAGATGCAGAAGATCCACAAGCTGTAAAAGAAGAAGCTCAAAGAAAACAATATGAGCAGGTTAAGAAAAGAACGATCTGGTCTTCCATCCTTGCGGTACCGGTGGTAATTATAGGTATGTTCTTTATGGATATGCCGTATGGGAATTATATTTCCATGCTACTCGCTGCACCAGTCGTGTTTTATTTTGGAAGACATTTCTTTGTCAATGCCTGGAAGCAGGCACGTCACAAAATGGCGAACATGGACACACTGGTGGCCTTGTCTACAGGTATAGCTTTTCTCTTCAGCACTTTCAATACTTTCTTTCCTGAATTCTGGCATGCACGTGGTGTACATGCGCATGTCTATTTTGAGGCCGCAGCCGTGGTCATTGCTTTCATTTCACTGGGCAAGCTCCTGGAGGAAAAAGCAAAGTCAAATACATCATCCGCGATTAAGAAATTGATGGGCCTCCAGCCAAAGACGGTTCGCATGATCGTAGAAGGAGTTGAGCAGGAAATACCGATTGCTTCTGTCAAAACAGGTAATGTAATTATGGTTCGCCCCGGAGAGAGAATTCCAGTCGATGGAAAAGTAGTATCAGGTTCATCCTTCGTAGATGAAAGTATGATTTCAGGTGAACCAATACCGGTAGAAAAGAAATCGGGAGAAAAAGTATTTGCGGGGACCGTTAACCAGAAAGGAAACTTTCAGTTTGAAGCTGAAAAAGTCGGTGGCGATACCATCTTGGCACACATCATTAAGATGGTTCAGGAAGCACAAGGCAGTAAAGCACCTGTTCAAAAACTGGTAGATAAAATCGCGGGGATATTTGTGCCGGTGGTAGTTTCCATTTCCATTTTGACATTTACGGTGTGGATGATTTTTGGAGGAGACAATGCCTTTACACATGCGCTGCTTACTTCGGTAACGGTACTGGTGATTGCGTGTCCCTGTGCATTGGGGTTAGCTACACCAACCGCTATCATGGTAGGTGTAGGCAAGGGCGCTGAAAATAATATACTCATCAAAGATGCCGAGAGCCTTGAGTTAGCGCATAAGGTAAATGCAGTGATATTAGATAAGACTGGAACGATCACGGAAGGAAAACCCACTGTAACAGATATGCTTTGGACATCACCAGCTAGTATCGGTACTTTGAAAAATATATTGTACGCCTTGGAAATTCAATCGGAGCATCCTCTGGCAGAAGCGGTGGTGAAACGACTCAGTGAAGAGAAAATTCAGTCTATACCTACGCACGATTTTGAAAGCATTACGGGCAAGGGGGTAAAAGCAAGTGTTAATGTGCAAACCTATTATGTGGGAAATAGAAAACTCATGGATGAGTACGGCATTACACTACCTGAAAAATTGCAACAGGATAGTATGCGTCTTCAGCAGGAGGCTAAGACGGTAGTTTACTTCAGTGACCAAACACACGTGATCGCTACGCTGGCTATTGCTGATAAGATCAAGCCAACATCTAAAAATGCCATTCAGTTATTACAGGATCGGGGCATTGAAGTCTATATGCTGACAGGCGACAATGAACACACTGCCATAGCGGTTGCCAGGCAGGTTGGGCTTAAGCATTACAAATCAGAGGTGATGCCTTCAGAAAAAGCAGAATTTATTAAGCAACTTCAGGCACAAGGTAAAGTGGTCGCGATGGTTGGTGATGGGATTAATGACTCGCATGCTTTAGCTCAGGCTGATGTGAGCATTGCTATGGGTAAGGGCTCTGATATTGCTATGGATGTAGCCAAAATGACGTTGATCACCTCCGATTTACAAGCCATTCCCAAAGCACTGAACCTCTCTTCCAAAACGGTAAGAGGAATTCGTCAGAATCTTTTCTGGGCATTCATCTATAATATAATTGGTATTCCCTTAGCAGCCGGTGTACTGTATCCGTTGAATGGCTTTTTACTCGATCCCATGATTGCAGGTGCGGCAATGGCGTTGAGTTCGGTCAGTGTTGTTGGCAATAGCTTACGATTAAAGGCAGCAAAGATATAAACACAGAATTGACACATCTGTAAATTTTATAAAAGCTCCCGGTTAAAGTATAAGATCAGTCTTCATTCAAAGTCTACATTAGCAATGCAATCAAGTAAGGACATAAAGTTTACTCAACGGATTATTGGGTTAATAATAGGACTTGTGGCCGCGAGTATATGCCTTACGATGATGATTGGTCTGATATAAAATTATCTCAATACGTTATGACATTTACACCTGGTATTCGAAAATTAGGGCTAACGGCTCATATCTCTTTTTCTGTAGGTTGGTTTGGTGCAGTGGTTGGGTTTTTGATTCTCGC
>QFQM01000388.1 GCA_003243255.1 Flavobacterium psychrophilum
ATTATGTCCAATGTGGTAAATTTTAATCTCTTAAGATCATAAGGATAGTTGTGATGTTCGAGTCCGGCCTTCGGCACCAAAAGATGCATCAAAAAACCGCTTAAAAGCGGTTTTTTTGTGTCTAAGCTATCATAATTTATCGTTATTCTCTTTGAATGTTGACCCGAATCAAGTTATTTATTATCCGAGCCTAATTATGCCTTGCTGTAGTGTCTCCGCAGCTATAAAACTCTTACTAAGACCATTATTAGCAGGTGGCGATAAAAAACGCACTTGTATAAGATAATAATTATTTCGATAGAGACTATTAAGTTATGAGCGTAATCACGTTGCGTAAGGCGTTAGGTGTCCTTGCGAAGTCATCTTCGTTTTCCGTAACCACCGAGACTTACCGGCAAAGAAATGTTTTCGATGAGCTAAAAGAACGACTGTTTGTTAAACAAGAAATTGAGGAAGAATTACAGCGTTATCTTGATATCGCGAAACCCGGTGAGATAATTTTTCTGTGCGGCAGTAGTGGCGATGGTAAGTCGGAAATATTAACTCGCTGCAAGTCAGACCCGGGTTACCGGCAGCGGTTCACCTTCCATCTGGATGCAACGCATAGCTTTGCCCCTCAGCAGACAGCAATCGATGCACTGAATCATTTGTTTAGTAATCATCAAGAATCATCTCCTTTGCTTATCGGTATCAATACCGGGATGCTCGCCAACTTTGCCAGAGAAGGTTCTGAGTCCCATAAGGCTATCCGCGCTGCTATTGACTCATTCTTGTCGGCACAACAGGAAGGTCACCGTCCTTACCGTAGCGAAAATTGTATATTTTTTGATTTCGAACATTATCCAAAGTTCGAGTTTGACGAAGAGCAGGAATACTCCCATTTTATCAAACAATTAATGTATAACTTAACGGGGAATGACGATGAAAACCTATTTTACACAATTTCTCAAAGTGATGAATCAATAGGACATGATTTAAAAATCGTTGCTAACTTTAAACTACTGAGCATGCCCGGTGTTCAGAATGTTTTAATAACACAGCTATTTAAAGTCCGATTAATAAAAGATCAGTTTGTTACCACAAGAACCTTATTGGATTTTTTACATCACCTGCTGACAGGGCCTGGATATCTGTTTGATAATCTGTTTGATGGTGCAGAAAATGATCTAATTAAAAAGGTTTCTGATTTTGATCCTGCCAGATTGCATACATACGAGATTGATCAACTTATTTTACGCTATGAGCTTGGATTGGTTGACCCCGAACTGGATGATTTCCTCAATTCACTTGCGCAATTACATCTTACGTTTGATCGCCAATGTGTTAAGCCTGGTGACGCAGCTTCCTTAATTAGACTTTTCTGGCTACTACAACATGAATGTTTAGGGAATAACTATCACAAAAGATTCTCTGTATTCTTTAAAGAAGCTCTCTTTGAGCGTTATTCAGAAATTTGGCATCTGCATAAAAACTATACCGCAGATCCGGAACAAAAAAGAGCACTGAACCGCTTTTACTCTTTCGAGCTTATCGCTGGTATTCAGCGTTACGCAAACCGTAAAGCACCTGAACTGAGTACACAAAAAGAAGAGTTCTTTTTAGGCGAATTTGGTGGGATTAAAATCACAGCTCCTGTTGCACTGAAACCGGATTGGGATTCCATCCTCAAGAAAAATACAGCCCATACAACTTGTTTCGATATCTATTTAAAAGTCGGACAGGACCCGCTGGATCCAATTCGGATCGGTCTTAATTTATTTGAGCTATTGAGTAAACTGAACAATGGCTATCGCCCTAATAAATATGACAAAAGTGCTATTGTCTTACTGGATGAAATCGTTGAACTAATCGCGGAAAAGGCAAAATCCAGCAGCGAAATCAAGTTTTACGACGGTGTAAAGCGAGTTTACAGTGCAAGAGCGGACGATGACATGATTACTATCAGCGGCATGGAGGGATAACATCATGTATCCCATTGCAGAAACTTTAAAAGTTGGTAATAACCAGCTAGATAGCTACCTTCCAATACGTAATAAGAATAACAATATTGACTGGCAAATCGTCACAGGTTTAGTACTGAGCTATGCCGTGAAGTATAAAATCAATACTTACAGTCTCGAGCAGTTTCGCGAGGATTGTAAAACTCATCTGCAAATATTGATCGATGAACCCGCATTTTTGACCGTGCTGGAACGGATGTATTTTTCCAGTCAGGATATTTTTCGTGTTTCCCCACTGTTCTTGCTTTTCCACGCTCAGTTTGATGGTGAAAAAATAAGCACAGGTTCTCCAGCCGACAAACGCCTTGGAACTCTGTTTGCCAATCTGATGCGAGATTTTAGCCTTAATAATCCTATACAAGATAAGTTAAATTTTATTGAAAAAGAGATGCTGAATAAGCTCAATAAGAAATTAGTCCGACTGGGAGAGGGGCCATTTGCAAAAGAACAACCGTATTTACCCTATCTGGTAACGTGTTTTCAGTCTGATTTGGCGTTTCTGGCAGAACATCCACAATATCTTTTGCAGGAACTGACCAATACTCTACGTTTGTATGCCTTTAGTTGGTGCGCACAACTGGCGCTCAATCTGGACAATTGGCAAGAAGGCGAGCCGCAGAGTAAATCATTGTTTTTTATCCTCGATACCGAAAAAGCCAGCTCCGAACGAGATAAAATAAAGCTCTTCGGCTATAAATGGTTTGCCCGCCAAAGTGAAAAGTTGTTCCCCATACTTTCTGCATTAGAGGTATTACAAGTAAAAGGCGAGGAAAAACGCCCTCTTTGGCAGGTATATCAAGATTGCTTAGGTTATTCAGACACATCGAATCGAGTACTGAATGAACTCAATGATTATATACAAAAGTTCATTAGTAAGGAGGAACGAGATCTTCCTGAACGCGATCGTGCTACAAACATGGAAGATGCTTTTAAGCAGCTATTATCTGTTGCCGTTGAACAGTTTCAGGGTAAAAAAACTGAGCGAGCAGCGGTAAATCGAAAATACATCAACGAGCTGGAAAGCCAGATTTGCACTGACTTCATTCAGGTTCGTGGCCGAGCGGGGAAAGTGCTGGTACTCAACCAGGATCGACTACTGCTACTAACTAACCTTACTGTGGGTAAAAACAAAAAACTTCGGCTGCATGAGCTGCTACGTTGACCTGCCCCCACGATTAGATACAACACTCAGTTAGTAACGTCGGAATCTTCATTCTCAGAATGACCCTTTCTCCAG
>QFQM01000054.1 GCA_003243255.1 Flavobacterium psychrophilum
CATGCAAAGGGAATCAACTTGGTATTGAATAATGGAGTATCAGGAGAGACTTATAACATTGGTGGACGAAATGAACGTACTAATAATGAAATAGTAAAAACGATCTGTGGTATTTTAGATAATAAGCGTCCACGCTCGGATAGCAAACCGTACGGTGATTTAATCACTTTTGTAAAAGATCGGGCTGGTCATGATAGAAGATATGCAATTGATGCATCAAAACTGGAAAATGAGCTCGGATGGAGAGCTGATGAAAATTTTGAAACTGGCATCAAAAAGACAATTGATTGGTATTTAAATAAATACTGATCAATTCATAAACTTCCTTTCATGGACACATCCCTGATCGGAAAAAAACTCATTACTAAGAATATCATAATCAACTTGCTCGGAAACATCGTTCCGATGTTGTTTATTATTTTCTCAATTCCTTATATAATCAATTCAATCGGGAAGGAAGAGTTTGGCATACTTTCATTTGCTTGGTTATTCCTGGGATATTTTAGCATTCTTGATCTTGGAATTGGAAGGGCAACGACTAAGCTGATAATTGATTTTAATTCAAATGGAAATAGAGGCGAGATCAGAAGTCTCACCTGGACTTCCATTGTGTTTCTGTTTGTTTTTGGATCACTGATGGGATCTTTAACATTGATAGTTGCATATTTTGCACTTGAACAAATCCTTAATATCCCTCCAAATCTGATTCCACTAACAAAGGACACTTTTTACATTATTGCATTTACGATTCCTTTTGTTACAGGAGTAGCAGCTGCCAAAGGGGTATTGGAGGCGCAGCAAAAATTCTTGTTACTCAATATTATTAAAATTCCATCTAGTGTTTTGAATTATGTAATTCCGGTTGTGGTGGCATTTTATTCGGGTAGCCTGGCCCTTACCGTATTACTTTTAGCAATAACGAGAGTTTTATTATTTTTTATACACATTCATTACTCATTTAAGGGATTAGGCGAGGATACTGGTAAAATCAGTTTTCAGTTAAAGCACGTGGTAAAATTGGTTAGATATGGAGGATGGTTAACAGTCAGTAATATAATTGGTCCTATAATGGTTTACTTCGATCGCTTTATTGTAGGATCAATACTTACATTAGCTCTCCTGGCTTACTATACCACTCCTTATGAAGTAGTGACTAAAATAACTGTAATAGCGGGTAGCGTGTCTGCTGTTTTGTTTCCTGTCTTTGCAAACTTATTTGCTACTGATAGAGATAAAATGACAGATTTCTATAATAAGTCAGTCAAAGGCATGAGTCTTCTCTTGTTTCCAGTTACTGTTTTCATTGCCATCTTCGCATCAGATATTCTTTTATTGTGGCTTGGAGCAGATTTCTCTGAACAGAGTAGCACAGTAATGCTGCTCCTTTCTGCAGGAGTTTTTCTGAATTGTGTGAGTGCAATTCCTTACACTGCCATTCAGGCTTTTAATCGGCCAGATTTGACGGCCAAAGTACATTTGATTCAGTTACCTCTTTACCTGATTGCGCTCTATGTTTTGGCAACGCATTTTGATATTAATGGGGTTGCAATTGTATGGGCAGTACGAAATCTGGTGGATTTGATCATCTTTACTCTTTTATTTTATAGACTAAACAGATCACACCAAAAAAATCAGTTGTATTTGTTTTTTACTCCGTTTTCATTAGTGATTGGGGCATTCTTTTTATGTTTATTATTTCAATATCATGTGCTGTGGTATAAGATTGTGTTATTCACTTCGATAAGCACCGTATTTATCACTGTTTTCTGGAAAAAATGGCTTAACTCAGAAGAGAGAGCAATGGCTCAAAGTTTATTTAGTAAGATATGGATGAAATAAAAAGGATAGCGCGTGATTTTTGCCTGATATGTAACACGGCAGGCGAGATTGCCTTTAATCAATTAAAAGATCAACTCTTTTCTGCACCTGAAAAGTGGAGCCTTTCCCAATGTCCTAATTGTAAATTGATTTGGCTAAATCCTTATCCTGCAGAAGACGAATTGGGAAAACTTTATCAGTCTTACTACACGCATGAAAATATCCGAAAGAATTTTCTAAGCAAGCTGGTTTCTTTTTTTGAATCAGATGTCCTTCACAGTTTGGGATATCAAACTTCAGGACGTGCAATTGTTGGAAGCATCATCCCTTTTTTTAAGGAATATGTAGCGCTCGGTATCATGGGGGTAAAAAAGTCCTGGGGAAATAAGCTTCTTGATGTTGGTTGTGGTAACGGTGAGTACCTTAATAAAATGAAAAATCTTGGTTGGGAGGTAGAAGGACAGGAGACCGATCCTAAAGCAGCTCAATTTGCAAACGAGAAGTATAAATTGAAAATTCATGTTGGTGATTTGTTAGGAACAAATCTTCCAACGGAGACTTTTGATGTGGTTACATTGAATCATGTCATAGAGCATGTAATTGATCCTGAAAAATTGCTTTCTGAGTGCTATAGAATACTTAAACCAGGGGGGCGATTAGTTTTACTTACACCTAATGTCGAAAGCCTGGGTTATAAATTATTTAGACAAAATTGGAGAGGACTTGAGGTGCCAAGGCATATGGCTGTTTTTTCAGTGAGCAATCTTGGTGTTCTTGTTAAAAGAGCGGGCTTTGCTATTGATAAGCTTACCTCTTCGGCAAGAATTGCAAGATACTTATATTCTACAAGTGTTCATATTAAGGAAGGCCGAAGTAGCATAGGTGGTGGAGGTAACCGGGGATACTGGCTTGCATTAAAGAGTTATCTCTTTCAGGCAAAAGAAGAAATGCAGAAACTCTTTAATGATAAAGTTGGAGAGGAAATAGTTTTTGTAGGAATTAAAAAAATAGAATAAAATGGAAGAGTCTCCTTTGGTGAGTATTGTTATTGTTACGTACAATTCAGCAGACGAAATAATAGGATGCCTTGATAGTATTTTTGATAACAGTGTTGCTGTCGTGGTTTATGTAGTTGACAATGCCTCTTCGGATAATACCAAGTTATTATTACAACAATATGCTCAAAAGGAAAGTCGTCTGAAATTAATTTTAAATGACGATAATAAAGGATTAGCGGCTGCGAATAATCAGCCACTGCCATTCATTGAATCAAAATATACTTTGATACTAAATCCGGATATTCTTTTGCGAAACGATAGTTTATCTCTCATGCTTGAAGGGATAGAAGCAGACAAAACGATAGGAATGCTTGGACCATTGAGTCTGTTTGAAGATGGAGAAGAACACGTGAGCTCCAATGCCTCGTATGGCTTATTTACTATTGTAGCGTGGAGGCTTGTTCCTCATACGGTGATGAGATTCTTTTTTGACCGCTACTCTGATTTTAAGACGACAAGAGACGTAGCCTTTGTTTCAGGAGCTTGTTATCTTATTCCTACTAAATTATTCAAAGAATTGAACGGATATGATCCTGCTTATTTTTTAACCATTTCGGATGTGGCGGATATAGGAGTACGTATTCGAAAAAGAGGTTATCGTGCCGTGTATTACCCTAAAGCTGTAATCACGCACTTCTCAGGAAGAAGTAACGCACCATTAAAATACTTAACTCAATATTGGGGATTAACCGGTGATCTTTACTTCATAAAGAAACACATGGGATCCATTCGGTTTGCTTTTGCTAAAACACTTTTCGTTATTGGAAGCGCAATCAGAGGATGTGTATTTCTTGTTATAGCAGGGCTCACACAAAAAGAAACATACAAGGCAAAAGTTAAACTTTACTTTGATTTAGCTAAATCAGTAAAATCTTTTACCCCTGTAGTGAGAAAGGGAGATTGATTTAGATCAGATTTCTATTTTACCTATGAGTGCGAAGGTTATTGAATCTAGATTTTTGAATTCACAAATAAAGGTCAGCCTTTTTTTAGGATTGATTTTGATTTTGGCTTGCGTGCTTAGATTTTATCATTTGGATTTTCAGAGCCTTTGGTATGATGAAGTTCATAGCACGAATGGGGCTGATCCTGATTTATCATTTGGGGAAATTGTAGAATACAGCCGCACTGATCAGCCCCCTTTATTTTTTCTTGTTCTTCATTATTGCTTTAAAATATTTGGGTTCAATGATCTGGTGGCCCGTTCTGTAGTTGCCGTTATTGGAGTGACAGGAGTGGTAGCCATGTTCTTTCTTGGTAAGGAAATAAAAAACGTTAACCTTGGTTTGATTTCAGCCTTGCTAACAGCAATCAATTTCTTTCATATAAGCTATTCACAAGAAGTCAGGTTTTATTCGCTCCTCTTTTTATTGTCAGTTTTTTCTTTTTTCTACTTCATAAGAACACTTAAAAGTTTCAGAGTACTTGATATTGTGCTCTACATTGTATGTATTTCTGCAGCAATCTATACACACTATTACGGAATGGTGCTTTTATTGGCACAGATACTCATTTACCTGATATTTTTCATACTTAAGCCAGCAAAAAAAATGTTTTATACCGGTTTACTATCTGGATTTGTAATTTTGATTATCATTCTTCCCTGGCTTCCGCAGTACTTTAGTGATAATCAAATTGCTAATTTTTGGATTGAGCCGGTTTCTTTTCCCCGATTTATTGTAGCCTATTTTTATCATTACTTCGAAAGTATTCCTGTAGCAATTGTTGCAGCACTGGTCATTGTTGTTTACATAGCAAGAAAAATTTTTGCTAGGATAAAACAGGAAATAGATATAGATGCAGCGATTTATATTGTAATCGGCTGGATCGCTTTTACTTACGCTACCCCATACATCTATTCCTTTTTTTTTCAACCCATGATGGTGGTCAGATACACCATTATCACGTTACCGGCAATTATTATTCTTTTATCATTAGCAATAGTTTCATTTAAAAAAAATATACCCAGCGTATTGCTAATTGTCATCTTTTCTTTTTCCATATTGAATTTATTTGTTGGTATACATTACTATTCTACAATAAAAAAAGAACAACTAAGGGAAGTTGCGAAAGAAGTGATTGAAGCGAATGAACAGCCTTCTGTAATCTTCAGTTACTACGCCTGGCATTATAATTACTATTTTAAATCGCTGGGAAGCACACAAAGGGTGATTCATCCCGAATCAGTCAAGTACGAAACGGAACTGAGTAAGGTTGATCACGTATGGCTTATCCAATGCCATGAGGATAATATCGGAGCCACCAATGAGCAATTGAATTTAATTAAGAAGGATTTTGTGCAGGTAAAAGAATCGATTTATACTGGGGCACGTGGTGTTTTATTCAAAAGAGCAACCGCCCATTAATTCTCTTGTAGTATGGATAAGGTATGTGTTGTTATTGTCAATTATAGGGGGTGGAAGGATACGATTGAGTGTATAGAAAGTGTACTTAAACAAAAGCAGGTTTACTTTCAGATTATAGTAGTTGACAATTCAGAAGATTATACTTCTTTTGATAAAATAAAAAACTGGGCTACGTATGGCGAAACAGTAGAAACCGAATTTCCGGAATGGATATATCCCGTAGAGTCAAAACCACTCAATGACTTTGTAGCGGTTACCCAAGATCAGCTTGATTCAGCAAGGTATAATCAAAAAATAATTTTGGTTAAAGCAAAAAGCAATGACGGATTCGCAGCTGCGAATAACATTGCATTGAAATGTATTCTTAAGAACGATGATTTTTCATTTGCCTGGTTATTGAATAATGACACGGTAGTTCCTCCCATTTGTCTGAAGGCGATGTTGGATTTCATGAAATCTGACAAGCAATCTAAAACAGGAATTTTAGGGGCCAAGGTGTTAGAGTATCACAACCGTAATATGATTCAGTCGGCAGGAGGAGGAAAAATGATTCGCTCTGTAGCTTATTCTTATCTTATTGGTGGGGGTGAGCAAGACAAGGGTCAGTATGATGTGTCAAACCTTGATATGGATTTTGTGGCAGGCACTAGTATGTTGGTGAGAAAATCTTTTTTAAAAGAAGTGGGGCTTCTCAATGAAGAGTATTTTCTTTACT
The DNA here is from genome assembly GCA_003243255.1 of Flavobacterium psychrophilum. The sequence continues at coordinate 5,958 of QFQM01000054.1, forward strand.
TCGAAGAACCGGATTGGGCCGAACGTGCAGTCCGATTGAAATGGAAAATGGGATATTGCTTTAGGGCAAACGTTTATCATAAAGGAGGCGCTTCAACTGGAGGTAAAGGGTATTCATCAGAAGTCAAATCGTCTACTCCATTTTCAGATTTTTATTTTCAACGTGCCAAAGTTCTTTATACAAGAAATCACAATGTGTTGTGGTTGCCTCTCGTTTATTTAAGTTTTGGAATGGTTGTTTTAAATAGACTAAGAAGGAAACAATTCACCAGAGTGAAAGATTTGCTCTCCATATTGGTGCATCCGTCCCGAAGATATATTTCAAAACCATGATTGCACGGTTATGAAGTTTAATCCTTTTGCTTGGGGTGCCATTCTTGTTTTCTATCTGATTCCCTTTCAGGATTTAGGCGTTAGCTTTTTGTTTTTGTTTGGGTTTCCGATTGTTCCATTAAAGATTTTGCTCATACTAAAGGAGTTGATTGTAATAATTTTGGGAGCATCAGTTGTATATAAAAAACAAATAACCTCTGCCCGTCTTTTTCTTATTTTGTTTATAGCGTATTCATTAATCTCCATTTTTTTTTCTGAGCTTCCTGTTTATAACACCATTTTGGGGTTGCGCACTTATTTACTCTTACTTTTTTCTTTTGTTCTGGGAGAGCAGGTGAGCACATATCCATTTTTCTACGATCGCTTTATGAAGCATCTCAACAGAGTGTTTCTATTGGTGCTGTGCTTTTCTATTTTAGAATACTTCATACTCCCCATGTCTATTTGGAAATTTCCTTTTCCGATAATGCAAATGAAGCGTGAAGTGGCCAATTTGGCTACGCCTAATGAATATTACGATTTTGGATATCCCGTGAATGCAATGGGGGAATTAACCCGCAGAATGCTTGGTCCTTTTGATGAACCTTTATACATGGCTTATTTCTCGATTATTATGGTCAACTTTTATCTTGTGAGATTGATTAATAATAATGGAGAATCAAAATATAAAACGATACTTGGTTCAGTGCTTGTATTGCTGACTCAAACCCGTGCTATTATTTTAGGATATATACTTTCAGTGGCAATGTATTTATCACGAGGATTGAAATTAAAAGTAAAATATGTGATTGTAGTAGGAACTGTTTTCCTGTTACTGATTCCCGTTAGTTTCTTTTACATAGATTGGTTAACCGCGTTTGTTTCATCAATATTTGATAGTGGTGGTAGAAATAAAGGACATATAGAGGCGTATGTTGTTGGCCTTAAATTATTGTTAAGTCAGCCTTTTGGATCTGGAATAGGCTCGGCTTCTTCCATTGTAGGATTTTCTGATACCAACAACGCTACTGAAAACACATTCATTAATATCGGACTTGAGATAGGGCTTATTGGTATGGTGGCAATATTTTGCTTCTTTGTCTTTCTTTGCTTGCAGTTCTATTCATTTCTGCTGCGCGAAAAAGCAAAATCGGGCATGCCTCATTACCTTGTAGTAGCATCGGCATATCTTCTCATCATTCAATTTACTTTTTCAGGATTAGTAGCTCCACATATTCTTACGGCACGTATTCTAATTCCCTTTATGATTGTTATGGGATGGGCGTATGGAATAACTAAAAAGAGAAACAAGATATGAGAATAGCTATTGTTACATTGACCACTACGGCCCGAAGAACAGGAGTAGCAGAGTATTTGATCAATCTCCTGGAGCAGCTTCAGCGTCTGGATATGCAAAATGAGTACTATATATTTACCGGGCGTGATAATCGCTACATGTTCGATATATATGCTCCCACTTTCCACGAAGTGAAGTTGCCACTAACCCATGCATCGCTTCAGCGACCTTTATTTTATTTCTGGTTATCATTCTTGCTTCCATTGTGGTGTAAGAGAAAGAAAATAGATGTAGTTCATTTGCCCAATACATTGTTCGTTTCAGGTTTTTTTCCATCGGTATCAACCATTCATGATGTGGTGGAATTAAAGATTGCAAAGTATTCTGCTTTAAGAACTTTATTTAGAAAAATTATGGTGAAGTCGGCAATACTACGTTCGCAAAGAATTATTACCGTGTCTCAAAGTTCGGCTCGCGACTTAGTGGATCTGGGTGCTCATCGTATCCAGTCTATACATTTAGGATTCACTAATCCTTATCAGTCATTCTCACCTGTTCAGCAAGATGAAGTTATCCTGAATAAATATGAATTAGATAAAAATAAATACCTTCTTTTCGTGGGCACCATGCTCAGACATAAAAATATTCCCACTTTGATTCAATCCTTTAGCAGAGTAGCCAGGTCTAATGATATATTGAAACTCGTGCTGGTGGGAGCACCCGATAATGATTATCAGAACTGTGTAGCAATTATAGAAAAACTGAAACTGGGTAAACGTGTGGTGTTGCTGAATTTTGTTTCGCATGAAGAGAAATTAATACTTCTCCGAAATACATTGATTTTTTGCTTTATAAGTTCGTATGAAGGCTTTGGGATTCCAATTTTGGAAGCCCAGGCTGCGCAGGTTCCTGTCATTGTTAATAACATCTCTTCTTTGCCAGAGGTAGGAGGAGATGGCGTATATTTAGTCCAGCCAGAAAATCTTGAGGAAGATACCGAAAATGCAATTAATGAACTATTTCATAATCCTTCTCTTAGAGCCGATCTTGTAGCAAAAGGAGTAAATAACATAACAAGATTTTCGTGGGAAGATTTTGCACTGAAAACATTACGTGTATATAACGATTTTAAAAAAGTATGAGAATATTAGTAACAGGAGGATCTGGTTTTATAGGCACAAACCTCACCGAGGCATTGATTCAAAAGGAGATTGATTTCTTAAATGTCGATTTGGCTACACCTAAGGAAGAAACTTTGCTCAACTACTGGAAGAAGTGCAGTATTCTGGATTATGAGCAGCTCGAAAAAATATTTTCTGAATATAAGCCCACTGCAGTAATTCACCTTGCTGCTGAAACAGATACGGATCCATCTAGAACGATGGAAGATTACAAAGTGAATACAGAAGGGACGCAAAACATTATTAAAGCGATACAAGCTACTCCTTCGGTAGAGCGTTTCGTTTTAACATCCACACAGTTTGTGAATCAAAGCCAGGAAGGTCCAAAGCATGATCAGGATTATGCCCCTCATACTGTTTATGGCGAGAGCAAAATCAAGACTGAAGAGATGTTGAGGTCGGCATCTGTGAATTGTATATGGACCATTATTCGTCCTACTAATATCTGGGGGCCATGGCACTTGCGTTATCCATTTGAATTTTGGAAGGTATTGGCAGAAGGTAAATATTTTCACCCGGGCAAACAGAAAGTGATCAGATCCTATGGTTACGTGGGCAATGTGGTTGGGCAGATTATTAAGATACTTACTTCTAGCAGAAATGAAGTAGATAGAAAAGTATATTATGTTGGTGATCGTCCGATCGATCTCTATGATTGGGTTAATGGTTTTAGCCTTGGCCAGATTGGAAAAAAGGTAGTTGTTCTTCCCCGTTTTTTTGTGCGCACCTTAGCATTGATTGGTGATGCGCTCCGTATAGTTAAAATTAAATTTCCTATTACTTCTTCACGATACAGAAGTATGACAACAAACAATCCTGCTGATATGGAAAAAACGTATACGGAATTAGGCCAGCCCCCATATACACTACAGCAAGGCATTGATCAAACAATTGAATGGATGAAGAAAAAACATCCTGAGTTAATAAAGGTGAAATAGAAATTGGATCGGTAATGATAGATTTACAACTTCCGAAAGTTAAAGTTTTAGATGTGTCGCTTTATGGCGGAGATATTCCATCTGCGTCAGCGTTGATCATTCAGAAATGCCAGGAACAAGAACGGGCAGATTTGTGCATAAGTGCTACAGGAGCACATGGAATGGTATTTTCAAAAAAAAACCCATTTTTCAAATCTACACTCGATGCTTTCTTTTTAAATCTACCTGATGGCATGCCTGGTGTTTGGGTGGGTAGAATAAAAGGAGCATCTAAAATGAGACGCTGCTATGGGCCTGATGTTTTTAAATACCTTATGGAAAAAACTTCCGATCAGCCCATTACTCATTTTTTTTGTGGAGGAAACCCTGGAGTAGCAGATGAATTGAAACTTGCAGTAGCAAGAAAGTTTAAAAACCACAATGTAGTTGGTACTTATTGCCCACCTTACTTGCCGGTTGAAAAATATAATTATGACGAAATTGCATTGCAAATAAAAAGCACAAATCCCGACATCATCTGGATTGGGTTGAGCACTCCTAAGCAAGAATTATTTGCATTGAATCTGAGGGGGAAAGCCAAGGGACACTTTATTATTACAGTTGGTGCAGCATTTGATTTTCATACCGATAAAGTAGCACAAGCACCCGCGCTTATGCAGAAATTAAGTTTGGAATGGCTATTCAGACTTGTAATGGAACCACGTAGATTGTATAAGAGATACCTAGAAATTGTACCTTTGTTCGTAATCTATAATGTGAAGGAATTAATTAAATTTGCACTCTCTCAAAAAAAATAAAAAATATGACACAAAAAAGAGCTTTGGTTTGTGGAGCAGGAGGTTTTATCGGTGGACACCTTGTAAAGAGACTAAAAAAAGAAGGTTTTTGGGTTCGCGGGGTTGATTTGAAAAAAAATGAATACTCAAACACAGCTGCCGATGAATTTATTTTAGGTGATTTGAGAGATTTTTCTGTTTGTAAACAAGTATTGCAGGGTATTGACGACGTTTACCAACTTGCTGCAGACATGGGGGGAGCCGGGTATATCTTTACAGGCGAAAATGACGCCTCCGTAATGCACAACTCAGCAACCATTAATTTGAATATTGCCGAACTAGCTCATCAACTAGGCGTTAAAAAGGTTTTTTATTCTTCATCCGCTTGTATGTATCCGGCTTACAATCAAATGGATCCGGAAAATCCTAAATGTAGTGAAGACAGTGCTTATCCTGCTGCACCAGACAGTGAATATGGGTGGGAAAAATTATTCAGTGAGCGTTTATTCCTTGCCTACAATAGAAATCATGGTATGCAGGTGAGAATTGCCAGATTCCATAATATCTATGGCCCGGAAGGAACATACAAAGGAGGCAAAGAAAAAGCTCCTGCTGCGTTGTGCAGAAAGGTAGCTGAAGCCAGCAATGACGGATTTATTGAAGTGTGGGGAGATGGTAAACAAACCCGCTCCTTTTTATATATCGATGATTGTATCGATGCTGTTCGCTTGCTTTTTGAATCCGATTTTACCGGCCCTGTGAATATAGGTTCAGAAGAAATGGTGTCCATCAACGAATTAGCAGGCATTATTTTTAAAATTTCGGATAAGAATATTACCATTAAAAATATCAAAGGTCCAGAGGGTGTGCGCGGACGTAATTCCGACAATGCTTTGATTGAAGAAAAATTAGGATGGAAGCCAAAGTATGACTTGAAAAAGGGCCTGACTTCTACCTACGAATGGATACAAGGTCAGATAAAATCACCAGTCAAAATTTAACTTTAGCTTGTTACAGGGTATCTCTCGTTTAGATAAAGCTTGGCGATATCTTTTTATCCTGTTACCGTATGCCCTGATTTATTCCATTGCGGTTAGCAATGGAATAATTATTTCTCTGCTTTTATTGTCATTGTATGAGTTCTTTCTCCAGAGAAAAGAAAGCGTAATGAGGATGACGGAGTTGTTATTTGCCAGCCTTATTTTTATTGTTACTCTGATAAGCATTACTTATTCAAGTAACCAGAGGGTAGGACTGTCCATTGCAGAGACCCGATTGCCACTTTTATTTCTTCCCTTGTTACTGGCGACAAAAACGATTACGTATGATATCCGAAATATTTTTATAAAACATTTCATTTACAGCCTTTTGGTAACAATGGGTGTTACCTTATGCATAGCGGTATATCGAAATATTTTGGGGCCTGGTCCCGACATTTGGTTTAATAAATGGTATTACCATTATTCGGATCTTACTGAGCCAATTAACATAGACCCTCTTTATTTGGCCTTGTTTGTAAGTTTTGGAATACTGATTCTTATTTGCGATGAGATTACTGATTATGGAGAGAAGATTTTTCAGAAAAAAACATATAAAAGAGCGGTAATTTTTCTTTTAAGTTTCTTTCTAGTATTGCTTGGTTCACGTTCGATTATTCTTATCCTTTTGGGATTGACAATAGTTGTTGTCTTTTCCCAATGGCAATCACTAGGACTTCGTAAAATAGCATTGATAGGACTGTTACTTATTTGTATTGTAAGTGCCGCTTTTCTGTCTCCTGTCACAAGAGAGAGATTTGTTGGTTTGTTTAAAGCTAAGTACGAGTTCTCCCAATATTCTGTTGATCGTTTTATCATTTGGACAGTTGCGTATCATTATGTAAAAGAGCACCCCTCAGAATTCGTTATTGGGAAAGGGGCGGGCACCAGTGAAGGCCTTATGGATAGTCTTTATAAGAAGGAGAATATCAATTGGGATTTCGAGAAAAAGAGCAACACGCATAATCAATATCTGGAATTTGCTTTAAATACAGGTATTATTGGAATGACAGTTCTCATTGTATTCCTTGTAGCCTCCTTGATGGTATTCCTTAAATCCCAAGATCGACTTGCCATTGTTTTTATCTTATTGATCATGCTGGCTATGGTAAGCGAGAATTATCTCAACAGACAAAAAGGTGTAGTTTTTTTTAGTATGTTTTATTCCTTGTTTTGGTTTGTGAAACCATTGCGGGATGTAAAAAAACAGGATGCATGTTAAAGCAAAAATGGTTTTGGTGGGGCATCCTCTGTTTCGTATTCTTCATACCTGTTTCGCAGTACCTGAGTACCCGACTTCTTTTTCTATTATTCCTCGCTTCATTTTTTGTAGAAAAGAATCGATTCAGAGTCGGTTTGCTGGGTGCCTCCTGGGATCTATTTGGCTATCTACTAGTCTTGCTTTTTGGATTGATATACACCACTGATACTAAAATGGGATGGAGGGTAATGGAAACTAATTTTAGTTTTCTGGCTCTGCCATTTATTTTTTTCAGGAATCCTCTAAGCACTAAAAAAGAATTGCATTCAATATTATTAGCATTTATTGTCGGAATTTTATTTTCATGCTCAATATGTTTTTTTTATGCAGTTTGGTTATACGCTTTAAATCATAATTTTTCATCATTCTTCCACGAAGACTTTACAGCAGTCATTGGATTCCAGCCTACTTATCTGGCCTACTATATATGTTTTTCAGTCACTGCACTGCTTTATTTTCTTTATTATGAGAAGCTCCATATGTCTTTGTATGTATATGCAATAGTTCTCGTTCTTCTTTTTGCAGGACTAATACTTACAGGAGGAAGAACTGGTTATGTAAGTATGCTCTTCGTATTTTCATTTTTTGTACTTAAGTTTTTGTTTGAAGAAGAGAGAACTGTTGTTAAGAAGATGACGTTTTTTATTTCTGTTTTGTTTTTGGTAGCAATGCTGGTGATTAGTCATTTTAATTTCAACTCAGCATCCACTCCAGCTGAAGGGTATTATTGGGAGCGGTTATCACTTTGGAAATCAGCCATTGATGCAAATTCTGATTTTCTTCTGGGGGTAGGTACTGGAGATTATAAAGAAGTAATGAATAAGTATTATGTAACACATAATCTTTCACAGTTTGCCCCAGATAGTTTCAATGCTCATAATCAGTTTTTGCAAACGGATTTCTCCAATGGATTGATTGGCTTAGTTGCAATACTTTTACTTATAGGTCGTCCATTATACCTGTCGGTAAAATACCAGAATGTGCTTGGTATATTGGTGTTTTTCTCTTTTATCATATACGGAATGATGGAGGTATTCTTAGGACGTTATCAAGGAGTTGTATTCTTTGTTTTCTTGCATCAGGTTTTTATCCAATTTTACTTCAGCAGACGATCTTCTTTTTCCCTTAAAGAAATCTGATTTTTTGTCATCTTTGTGTCAAAGAATCTGAACTGCATGCCGTTATTTCTTCGCGTTGTTTTCTTTTTTGGTGACCTACTACTTCTGAATGTAGCAATAGTACTCTCTTATTATTGTTTTGATTTACCGGTTTTTGAAGCAGAGCTCATTAATAGCATCTATTTATTCATTTTTAGCAACCTTGCTTGGCTATTTCTTGTATTGGTATCTAACCCTTATACCTTCACTCGCAATTCTGGCATCATCAAGGTTTTAAAAAATCAAATCAGTTTTTTGTTCGTACATCTGTTAGTTGTGGCATCACTTATTCTCTTCTTCAAAAAGAATTATAGCCCCCTGCAAATAGGAGTTATGTATCTCGTTGTTATTCCAGTTTTTTTTGCATGGAAAATGTTGGCATATTATGCTTTTTCTCTTTTTATTAAATCGGGGGGGGATAAAAACTATATCATCATAGGAGGAGGTGATTTGGCCAAAGAGACGCGCAAATATTTCTTAATGCACAGAGGTTTGCGGTATCGTTTTCTTGGAATGTTTGAAGCAACTAACGAAGAGGTGATTTCTATTGAAGAAATTAAGAAATTCTGTAAGGAAAAACCGATAGACGAAATCTTCTGCTGTATGCCTGATGTTACTAATGTTCCATTAAAAGATCTTGTTAATTTTGGACTCAATAATCTTATTCGAATCAAATTAATTACTGATTATAGCCCATTTCAGCAACGTTCATTGGAGGTAGAACAATATGATCATATTCCCGTTTTGAATGTTTCTACAGTGCCGTTGGATGATTTTAAGAATAGGATCTATAAACGTATATTCGATGTAGCATTTTCCTTATTAGTTTCCGTTTTTATACTCTCTTGGCTAATTCCAATTGTGGGCCTGATAATAAAGCTCGATTCGAAAGGACCAGTTTTTTTTAAACAAAAAAGATCAGGAAGAAATAATCAGCCATTTGATTGTTTCAAATTCAGAACGATGGTTGTGAATAGTGAAGCAGATACTAAACAAGCAACTAAAGGTGATGCACGAATAACAAAAGTAGGCGCTTTTCTAAGAAAGAGCAGCCTTGATGAAATGCCTCAGTTTATAAATGTTCTGTTAGGTGATATGTCAATCATTGGACCGAGGCCTCATCCGATTAAGCTGAATGAACATTTCTCTCCTAAGATTGAACGATTAATGTCGCGGCACTATGTGAAGCCGGGCATAACGGGCTTAGCGCAAGCGATGGGATATAGAGGGGAGACCAAGGAAATCGCTGATATGCGAAGCCGGATCAAGTTGGATCGATTTTATATAGAGAACTGGTCGATGGTTTTTGATATCCGTATCATTTTTCAAACCGTAACCAGTCTTATCAGAGGAAGTGAAAAGGTGTTTTAAATTTGTAAAATTTTGAAAGCGTCTCATCTACTCGTTTACTCTGTCGTATCCTTCATTATCGCTTTTCTGTTTTTCCCTGTCCTCATAAAGCTGTTGTCCAAATGGAAGGTGTTTGATTCGCCCGGACGGCACAAAATTCATGAGCACTTTACCCCTTCAATGGGTGGACTTCCTATTGTGATCGGTGTTACCTTTAGTTTGCTGATTGCGTTGCCTTTCTCGGAGCTGGCGCAGTTTAAATTCTTTTTCATCAGCCTGGCATTGATGTTTATTACCGGGTTGCGCGATGATGTGCTTACACTCAGTCCTAGGCAGAAAATGATCAGTCAGTTTTTACCCATCATTATTCTGGTGGTGTTTGGTAATAGCACGCTGCACTCTTTTTATGGAATCTTTCCCGCCTTTCAGTTTCATGAATATGTGGCATGGGGTATTACTGTCTTCACTATTCTTATTCTTACCAACGCGTATAATCTGATCGATGGATTAGACGGACTAGCAGGTACTGTTGGATTGATTTCATTACTGCTTTTTGGTTTCTGGTTTTATCATATCGATGACTCTCCGCTCGCTCTCATCTCATTTTCATTTGCGGCAGCCATTCTGGCTTTTCTTATTTTCAATTGGCAGCCATCTAAGATTTTTATGGGAGACACCGGAGCGCTCACTATCGGATTCCTGTTATCGTATCTCGGGATTCAATTTTTAAATCGGAATTATGAGCTGCCAACCGCCCATCCGTTGAGGTTTCAGGCATCCATCAGCACCATTGTATGCGTGCTCATTATTCCGGTATTTGATACATTAAGGGTGATCATTCTGCGCCTGCGCAGGTTTGAGTCGCCTTTTCATGCAGATAAAAATCATCTCCATCATCAGTTTCTGAAACTTGGATTCTCACATTCCAAATCGGTAGTCATAATTGGGGCTATCAACCTTGTTTTCGTGGTCCTTGCCTGGGTTTTAAGAAACCAAAATGATACACTAATTTTGCCGATTGTAATTGTACTTTGCCTGGCCATTAATCAGGTATTGGAAATAGCCAAGAAGAAATATGTCAGCAATGGAGGAAAAAGTCGCATCGCTTAAAGCCCAGGTAGAAGCTTTTGCCGGAAAAGGAACTGTTGATGTGGAAGATTTTCGTTTAAAATACATCTCCAAGAAAGGAGTGATATCTGAGTTATTCGATGATTTAAAGACGGTGCCGGTAGAGCAAAAGAAAGCGGCCGGTCAGCTTCTCAACGAATTAAAAAAACTGGCCGAGGCAAAGTTCAAAGAACTCAGCGAGCACATTGCAGCAAAAGAGACCAGCACGGAAGAGGTTGATCTGACTCTTCCACCGGTACCCAACAAAACAGGAAGTCTCCATCCGCTGAATCTCACCCGATATCGCATCATCGAGATTTTTGAGCGACTGGGATTCAGTGTGTCTGACGGGCCTGAGGTAGAAGATGACTGGCATAATTTCACCGCTTTGAATTTCCCCGAAAACCATCCGGCACGTGAGATGCAGGATACGTTTTTCGTAGAGAAGGATCCGGATGTGTTATTGAGAACGCATACTTCCAACGTACAGATTCGGTTGATGAAACAGCAGAAGCCCCCGATCCGGTCGATTATGCCGGGTCGAGTGTATCGAAATGAAGCAATCTCCGCCCGGGCCCATTGCTTCTTTCACCAGGTGGAGGGTTTGTATGTGGACAAGAACGTGAGCTTCTCGGATCTGAAGCAGACGCTTTATCACTTTGCCAAGGAGATGTTCGGACAAGACACCCGGATTCGTTTACGCCCGTCTTTCTTCCCATTTACTGAGCCCAGTGCTGAGATCGATATATCGTGCCTGATATGCAAAGGAAAGGGCTGCAACGTATGTAAATATTCTGGCTGGGTAGAAATAGCCGGCTCGGGTATGGTGCATCCGAACGTGTTGAAAAATGTAGGTATCGATCCGGAAGAATACACCGGTTTTGCCTTTGGGATGGGGATTGAGCGGGTGACCATGTTGAGATACGGTATTAATGACCTTCGCCTGTTCTCGGAAAATGATGTGCGGTTCCTGAAGCAATTCAAGCCGGTATTTTAACGGGATGAGTCATTGAATCTATGACCAGAAGAAGAACATTCATTTATTTTTTATTCCTGTTCCCATTGGCATGCAGTAGTGATTTGTCGGATGACCCTATCCCGATTATTCCGTTTGCAGACATTGTTATTGATGTGAGCTTCCCTCAATATGTAAACCTTCGTTCTGCAGGAGGATATATTACGGTAAATGGAGGCGTGCGCGGGATCATTGTCTATCGCTCCACAGGCACTTCTTTTTTGGCCTATGAGCGAAACTGCTCGTACCATCCCAATGAAGCATGTGCTACTGTCAATGTACATTCATCAGGGTTGTACATGACCGATCCTTGCTGCAATTCAAACTTTTCATTTCAGGATGGCAGCCCTACTGGCGGGCAGGCATGGCAGCCATTGAGAAGATATCGCACCCAATTTGTAGGGTCAACGTTGACGATATCGGACGAGGCATTAAATTGATTTAGAACCTCAATGAATAGCAATAAAAATAGGTTGCCTGAATGGCAACCTATTTGCATTTATTGATGAAGAGCACTCTATTACTTCTGTGCGTTCTGAAGCTTGCTGTTCTTCTTGCTGTAAACGAAGTACACAATAAGACCCAGCACCATCCAGCCCATAGCAACAGTTAAAGTTTGTGCGTCCAGCGCTACAATCATGGCACCACAGATTACGGCTCCTAAAATAGGTACCAGTGGAAAGTAGGGAGAGGATAATGGCGATTTGAAAGGTCTTTCAATATGGGGTGACTTAATGCGAAGCAACCACACGCCAATACTCACCAATACGAAGGCGAACAACGTACCAAAGCTGGTTAAGTCACCGGCCACGTGACCCGGTACAAAGGCAGAGAATAACCCGACAAACACAAACAGAATCATGTTGGCTTTGTAAGGAGTCTGAAAACGCGGGTGAAGGTCACTCAATACTTTGGGAACAAGACCATCCTGGCTCATGGTATAGAACACACGGCTTTGCCCCATCAACATGACCAGAATTACAGAAGAGAATCCCGCAAGGATAGCGATCGTTACCGCTGTTGATAACCATTCGTAGCCAGGCATATAGGTACTGATGGCATAGGCTACTGAAGCTTCACGTCCTTTTTCAGGATCAACAAAGTCTTGCCAGTTGGCTACACCAGTGAGTACGTGACCAAATAATATATAAAGAATAGTACACACCACTAAAGAACCAAGAATACCAATAGGCATATCGCGTTTTGGATTTTTAGCTTCCTGTGCTGCTGTGGATACCGCATCGAACCCAATGAAAGCAAAGAACACAATCGCGGCTCCGCCAAGAACACCACCAATTCCATGCTTGAAGAAGCCGGAATAGTCGGCAATGATTTTGCCCGCGCTATCTGTTACTGCCGGCGTGCCCTCAGGAATCATGTAGGGTGAGTGATTGGCCGGATTGATGAACTTCCATCCGATGAAGATGAACAACAAAACGATACCTACTTTAACGAATACAATGATCGAATTAAAGGTGGCCGACTCTTGCGTGCCTTTGATAAGAAGTAACGTCAATGCTAAAAGGATAACTAATGCTGGGGCATTGATAAGACCCTGATGCAGCACTCCTAATGAGTCGGTATAACTTTCGAAGGGAGAGTGACACCATTCATAAGGGATACCCCCTCCGAGGAGTTTATTAAGATATTCGCTCCATGCGATACTTACGGTGGCAGCTCCCAGAGCATACTCCATAATCAATGCCCAGCCGATAATCCAGGCGACCAACTCACCCATGGTTACATAGCTATACGCATAGGCACTGCCCGCTACAGGTATCATGGAAGCAAATTCTGCGTAACACAATCCGGCAAAGGCACAACCGATAGCCGCCACAATAAAAGAGATGGTTACCGCAGGACCAGCAGCTTGCCCGGCAGCAGCGGCCGTACGAACAAAAAGGCCAGCGCCGATAATTGCCCCTATGCCGAGTGCGATAAGATTGCCCGCACCAAGGGTTCGTTTCAGTCCCTTTTCATTGCCTTGGGCAAGAAGTTGTTCTAATGGTTTTTTGACAAATAGACTCATGATATTAGGTTAGGTATTTTTCAAAAGTTGCCTGGTTTTACCCTTCTGCAATTTTATAAAGCCCTAAAAGTAAAAATAATAATGGATTCGTAAAGCCGATTTTACTCCGGTACTCCATGAAAATGCATGAAGGCACAACTACCCATTACTACGTGTAGGCAAGGTGGTAGTTGGTTTTGCCCGTGTTCACAATCAGAATTTTATCATCTTTTGGAATGTCATTTTGGTTTTGCAGCAACATGGCCAGCCCTGCAGCACCACTGGGTTCGCAAACGATATTTTGTTCGCGTGCCTTTTGTAAAGCCTCTTCCACATACTCTTCTTCTACATCCAGGATTCCTGAACCATGACCAATGCGATTATTTTCGATGAGCGATGCAAGGTACGCGTTGTAATCCCGGAGTGAGGGCAGGTGGTAGGAGAATAATTTATCGAGCCGTGTGTTGGGTGTGTGTGTAGTGGCACCTATAAAATTGCAGTTACTGATTGTGTCAATGCTTCCGCGAAAGCGTGGATCATGCTTGTAGATGCGATTGTTAAATTCTCTCTCGGCAATAATCATCACATTAATGAAAAGATCGCCCGTACCAAAGGGAATGAAACAATGCTGCGGGTTTTCATTCAGGATCTCGTACGAAAGCCAGTCGTAATAATTGTCATTGTAGCGATCCAGTATTTCACGGTAAGTGATGTCAATTCCTTGTGAGTTGTCGGTGAGTTCTTTGATCTCTTTTCCGGTGAGTGACTTACGCGAAAGATCGGTCTCGTACACTTTGCACCCGATTCGGGTAAGATGTTCTTTAATCTCCGGTTTCAGATGATGATCAACCAATACCTTCAGTATCGTATTTACATTATACAGTTTAAAGAAATGCTGAATACTAACTGCCGCACTTCCCGATGAGATCAGCGAAATCTCTTTGATGTTGTATCGCTTGGCTTTGATGAGTACTTCCCACGCCATGCGGTCTTTGTGTGTGCCAGTGGGGTTAGAGCTTTCATCTTTCATCCACACATTGGTAAACCCGGGGATTTTGATGGGATAGGTGGATGATGCGGGAAATTGCGGAGTGTAAAATGGTTTTGGGGGAAACTCCGGCTTGTCAGGATCATTATAAGAAGGCACAGTGATGTTCTCGATCAGCTCTTCTGTTTTTATCGAGTCGTCCTGAATTTGTTTCTTTACAATTTCAATTTCCTTAGCGGAAAGCTTTTCTAAAAGTAATTCCGCCACTTTGGAGGCAAAGCTATCGATACTTGGAGTAGCGGATGCCTGAGGGGTGTTGGTTACGGTTTCATTTTTGTCGCTATCAATCAGCGGCATGAATTTATCCGGATAGTACTGAGCGATGGTTTCATTCCAGTCGTATTTCCCCTGTGTAGAATAGAGGCAAAGCATATCGCGCAATGATTTGGTCGCCCCCGGTGGACTCTTCAGGTTGAATGCGCGCCTGAGTAAATCTTCGGTAGGGCCTTTGGGATATTGAACAGCCAGGTCCGGCCGATTGTCCTTTTGATCTTCAATAAATTTCTGAAGTGCTTTTTGCAGGTTGGGTATAAAACTCCACTTGCCGGTGCCCCGTGGCAGGGCATTGAATTGGGAAGAGTTGAACTCCTGCCGGATCAGATCCAGTACTTCACGCGGGATTGTTTTTGATGTAGCTTTTTTTGACATCGGGTAATTGAAGGAACAGCTCCAAGATCACTTAACCAGATGGAATATGCAATTGAAATTTGATCAGTGAAAGGTGGTATTAAGTAACTGGCAGAACTACCTGTTTTGACACCAGGTTGACAATGGACAAAAAGAGAATAGACAATAATTGAATCTTTGATTGAATCTGAACTCTTGGCCGGTTGTCCATTGCTCATTGTCAACTTGCACTTACGGCAATCTAAATCTCATCCGCACTCGCATACGGCTATCGATAGCTGCATCGCCTTTGCGTGATGGATACCACTTGGGCCCTTGTTTGATCAGGCGGATTACTTCTTCATCACATCCGCTGCCGATGCCTTTTATTACTTTGAATTCATTGAGCAGGCCATCGGAGGTTACGGTAAACTGCACCGTCACCTTTCCTTCAATTTTATTTTCGAGTGCCTGCTGCGGATATTGAATATTCGTCTCCAGGTATTTTTTGAATGCACGTCTTCCGCCATTGGGTTCTGCTATTATCAGCGTAGGAAAGTCATCATCGGCAGCCACACCGTTATCGGTTCCATAGCCTACAACGACCACCTCACTCAATTGAGATACATCCGCAGCCAGCTGCGTGTCGATATTCGATTGATTGTTGACCGGTACTTCGATGTTGGTGGTTCCTATGAATGTGAAAGAGAGCTCCGGATTTTTTTCTGCTCCTAACTCTATTCTATAATTTCCTTCTTCATCGGTGATCGTCCCTTTTGTAGTTCCTTTTATAATCACGTTTACACCGGGCAGTCCAGATCCATCCTCAGCCGAAGTTACCTTGCCGGTAACTACACGAAGGTTTTCTAATACTTCTCCGGTATAAGAAGAAGAGGGGCTATTTTTCTTTTTTGAGTCTTTCTCGGCCTCTTCACGTAAAGCCTTTCGCAGAACGGATGGAGCTGCTTTTGTCTCTTCCTGTTTCGCATCAGCTAAAGTCCGTTTTTCACTTGCTTCCGCTTCTGTTTTTGTTGCCGGAGCTTCCTCTCCCTTTTCTGCGAGTACAGGTTCAGGTATTAAAGCAGGCGGGGCAGACGCTGACTCCATCTTTGCTTCCACATCAGTTTGCTTCACCGCAAACGCGGATGAGCGCAGTGTATCTGCAAATTGTTGTTTCGATTTTCTCGATTGGGATGATGCTTCTTCTTTGCTTTCCGGATTTGCCTCTAGTGCATCGGCTTTATTTAATGTGAGCAACTCGGGCTTTTTAGTAATGGAGTCATTGTCATCGGCAGGAATTGAATCGGCTTTCGTTTCAGTGTTTGAGCTTATCCATTCAGTATCGTTATCCTCTTTGGAAAGGAAATAGAAGGTGAGCGAAACTCCGGTCACAACAAAAATACCGGCAGCAATACGCAGCGGTATCCAGAACGATTTCTTTTTCGTGCCAAGAATTTTTCCGTTCAGTGCAGCAAGGTCTTTCGAAAAATCATCCGCCGATAGTTCTTCAATACCATCCAAAGCATCCGCCAGAAAAGGATCGTTCAGCGCTTTCCTTTCCAGCGCATTCCTTTCCGAGCTGGTCATTTTGCCACTCTTGTATCGTTCTATATCGTTATTCCAATCCTGCATTCTTTTCCATACAGATTTTCAGGTTACGCTTACCATTTTGAATATGACTTTTTACCTTGTTCAGATCAAAGCCTGTGAGCCCGGTTATTTCTTTATAACACTTTTCCTGCATAAAGAACAAACTGACACATTTTTTCTGGTCGTCCATCAGCTGACCTATACAATATTCCAATTTAGTCAGGTTTGCCTCCATTTCGGGCTCCTCTTCCAGATGCAAAACCAGGTCGTTTTCCATACGGGATGGATCAAATTCGTTGTGCCCCTTTCCTTTTTGCGATCGCAGGTACATCAGGCACTCATTTCGGGTAGTGGTGTAGAGCCAGCTTTTGAAATAGGTAACTTCATGATTTTTGAGTTTGGCCGGCAGCTTCTCGTACACCTGCATCACCATGTCCTTCGCTTCATCCCGGTCTTTCAGGTACTTCAGGCACAAACCATATAAAAGAGCGGAGTAGCGCACAAAGAGCTGGCTGAGAACATCCTGCTGCCCGTTTGTCTTGAATTGACTTACCAATTCAGCATCACTTAACGAAGACAGGTTCCTGTTCACAAACATCGCCTCAAGATAAAAATTTTCTTTTTGCTTATGGAATTTAACCCGCTACAACATCTCAGCAGCAAACAAAATTAATTGCTTATGAAAAAGATCATAACTGTACTTGTCCTGGTGATGACCGCTTCGCTGGGATCGGTGTTTGCACAAGAGCGTACCATTACCGGCACGGTAACATCAGCCGATGACGGAAGCCCGATAACGGGTGTTAACGTTACTCTTAAGGGAACGAAGAAGGGGACCATTACAGATGCCCAGGGTAAGTACAGTATTACTACTCCACCGAAAGGCACGTTGGTGTTTTCTTTTATTGGATACATGAACAATGAAATTCCTATCGGAATCAACAACGTAATTAATGTTACGATGTCTGTCGATTCAAAAGCATTAAGCGAAGTAGTGGTTACAGGTTATAGCCTTGATCAGCAGCTTCAAGGGCGAGTAGCAGGGGTTCGAATAAGTAAAAGAAAAGGAGAGGAGCGAAAACAAATGGCTCCTTCTGCTGGATATACCGAATATGAACAACAGCCCGATTGGAACACAGAGGGTTATAATTCAATCACCGAAAATATCTTTCACGATGCATTCCATAATCCCTTATCCACTTTTTCCATTGATGTAGATGCCGCTTCTTATAGCAACATGCGTCGGTTTATTTCCAACGGGCAGCGTCCTCCGAAAGATGCAGTGCGCATTGAAGAGATGATCAACTATTTCGATTATGACTATAAACAACCGGCAGGAGAAGATCCTTTTTCAATCTATACCGAAATTTCAAGCGCCCCCTGGAACAGCAAGCATAAACTGGTTCACATCGGCCTGCAGGGTAAGAAAATCCCAACTGCCAATTTGCCCGCATCCAATCTTGTATTCCTGATCGATGTTTCAGGTTCGATGAGTGATGAAAACAAATTACCCCTGCTAAAAGCATCATTTAAACTTTTGGTAGAACAAATGCGCGAACAAGACCGTGTGGCCATTGTAGTATATGCCGGTGCGGCAGGACTGGTTCTTCCCTCTACATCGGGTGCCAACAAGAAAACCATTATTGAAGCACTTGAAAATTTACAAGCAGGCGGATCGACAGCCGGTGGTGCAGGAATAAAACTGGCCTATAAGATTGCTAAAGAAAATTTCAAAGAAGGTGGCAATAATCGCGTTATTCTGGCTACGGACGGTGATTTTAATATTGGAGAATCCAGCGATGCTTCGATGGAACGATTGATTGAAGAGAAAAGAAATGAGGGAGTATTTCTCACTGCGCTTGGCTACGGCATGGGCAACTACAAAGACTCCAAAATGGAAACGTTGGCCGATAAGGGAAATGGCAACTATGCGTACATCGACAATATCCTTGAAGCACAGAAAGTGTTAGTGAACGAGTTCGGAGGAACGCTATTTACCATCGCTAAAGATGTGAAGTTGCAGATTGAGTTTAATCCCGCGAAAGTGAAAGCGTATCGCTTGATTGGCTATGAAAACAGGATGCTGCAAAACGAAGATTTCAATAATGATAAAAAAGATGCCGGTGAATTAGGTTCTGGCCACACCGTTACCGCATTGTATGAAATTATTCCTGCGGGGGTAGAAAGCGAATTCTATAAAATCGACGAGTTGAAATATCAAAAGGCCAAAACAGAAGCTTCAGC
This sequence comes from Flavobacterium psychrophilum, assembly GCA_003243255.1. The sequence continues at coordinate 24,884 of QFQM01000054.1, forward strand.
ATCTGCCTCCAACGAATTGATGACGGTGAAGTTTCGCTATAAAAAACCGGATGGAGATACGAGCAAATTAATCACCCATGTGTTAATCGATCATAATGTAGCTTTAAATAAAACTTCCGATGACTTCCGCTGGTCTGCCTCCGTTGCTGCGTTTGGCATGTTGCTTCGCGAATCAGAATATGTGAAAGATTTTTCATTCGAAGAGGTCATTCAGCTGGCACAAGGCGCGAAGGGAAAAGACACGGAGGGGTACCGGATTGAATTTATCAATCTGGTAAAGACCCAAGGGCTGATGGCAAGCCGGTAAGAAATTGGTGGTAAATCATGTAAAAGCCTGATTCAAATAATAGTCAGGCTTTTACGTTTTCGTTACGGCTCCAAGAATCAATTCTTTACTACTTTTTAGTTAACTTGCTTCGTCATTTAGCAGCAGCCAATGAGTAAAGGTAAATCCATAAAAATATCGGCCGTAGTCATTACCTATAACGAAGAAGGTAACATTGGAAGATGTATCGATTCGCTCAAAAAAGTTGCCGATGAAGTCATCATTGTAGATTGTTTTTCGCAAGACAAGACGAAGCAGATTTGCCTTGAGAAGGGGGTTGTTTTCTTTGAAAATGAATTTTTAGGATTTGCCCATCAGAAGAATTTTGCGGCCAGCCTGGCCAGCCATGAATACGTTTTGTCACTCGATGCAGATGAATATTTGTCTCCTGAATTGACACAAGCGATTCTGAAAGTGAAAGACAGCAGTGAATTCGATGGCTATTCCATGAATCGCCTCTCCAGTTATGAGGGGGAATGGATAAAGACGTGCGGCT
>QFQM01000389.1 GCA_003243255.1 Flavobacterium psychrophilum
AACGGCCACATCTTTGCTGGCAATCGGTTGGATATTGGCATCCGGCAAAACTACTTTTCCGTTGGCCATACTCATTTGAAGAACTCCACCTGCAAACTCAAAAAATTGTGTTGCGTGAACAATGGTATAGGGAATGCGCGAAGCTTTGATCATATCTTCCTGCACTTGTTTGGCCCGGAAGTAGCCACTTCCCTGCAACTTTTGCGTCCCCACTACCGATAAAGCGATATGATGCTGAACGCCTGCCTTTTTTTCAGCCGGCAGCAGGTTTTCGTTAGAAGTTTTAAAGAAATGCATCACAGGCTCATCGTCGAATGACGGAGAGTTGGACACATCTACCACAACATGGGCGCCTTGCAATGCCTCATTCAAACCTTCGCCGGTGAGCGTGTTTACACCGCTATTGGGTGATGCAGCAAGTACTTCGTGTCCGCTTTTTTGTAATTGTTTTACTACCTGGCTACCAATGAGGCCGGTACCGCCGATAACTACTATTTTCATCCTGATAAATTTTTGATGTTTGTATGATACAAAGATGAAAACTGCCAGGTGGGGAAAACTTAAGCTGGTTTAAGAAAGATATTCGTCCCGGATAGCTAATAAAGTTTCAAGCGAAACACCCATATAGGAAGCGAAAATTGCATCGGGAATTTGTTGGATAAGTCCGGGATAGGTATTCCTGAAATGGCGGTAAAAATCTTTTTTGGATACAGTGGCGAATGTTTTTTGTTTGTACAGGGCTGCGCCATAAGCCCGCTCATGAATCTTATTAAAATACAGGGCCAATAAGGGAAACTGTAAAAGCAGTGTTTGGTAATTTCCCCTCCTGATGCTGATGATTTCAGTATCTTTCATGGCTGCAATTGAATATACCGCAGGTTTGCCATCCGGGAAGGTTTTATAGTCCGTTATCCACCAGTTTTCGAGCGCAAAATGGATGACCTGCTTCCCGTTACTATCCTCATAAAACAAATACAGACAGCCCTTATTAACAAAGTAAAGAGTATCGCAAATCTCATTTTCGCGCAGCAATAATTGCTCCTGCCTTACCGACCTGAACTCAAAAAATGGCGCAAGTGTCTCCTGGCCCACTATAAAGGTCGGGACCAGCTTCATGATATGGCGATATAGCTGTTCAATCATGATTTCATTCGTGTTACTTTCTTTTTCCGCAGTTCGCTCAGATATTCTGGTGTAAAGCCTAAAAAAGATGCCAATACCTTCTGTGGAATGCGCTGAATAAAATCAGGGTATTTGGATTGGAACAAATCGTAAAATTCCTCCTTTGGCATCCTCGAAATCATCCGGATACGGGACAATGAAGCTGCATAGGCACGCTCGTAAACAATGCGAAAATAGTGTTCGATAACCGGGTGTTTCGCCAGCATCAATTCGTAATTGGCGGCGGTAATTGCCAGTACTTCTGTTTCTTCCAGCGCCTGTATAGTATATGCCGAATTCCGGCCCGGGCGAAAGGCATCCAAATCCGTCATCCACCAGTCCTCCAACGCAAATTGAAGCGTCTGTTCAGCGCCATTGCTGTCTGTAAAGAACAGGCGGAGACATCCTTTCACCACAAAAAAATAATGGTGGCAACGGTGGCCCTCTTTCTGTAAATTCTCCTTTTTCTTAAATTTCTTCGCTTCAAAAAACGGCAGGGTAGCATCATCCGTTATATCCCGGTTGCCGGTAACTTTTTGAATATGCTGCGTGAGTGGATGCATTTTTACAGGTAAATAAAAAGCCAAATATAGAAAATGATGTAAAAAGACTACTGATCCGATGTTCCGCCTCCCGGGAGCAAAAATTCGTCAGGCGGTCCATCTATACAGCCTTGACTACCGCGAAAATGCCGGATCGATGTACCTGATTTGTATTTCAGCCGCTTGTTATTTTGGGAGTTAACAGCTAACTTGTAATGTGATCGTTCAAAAACCTGACCATGAGAATTACCTCCCTCGGTACAATTCTTATCATATTATGCGCCGGGTGTAAGTCGCAGGAATTGGCACCAAAACAGTTGCTGGACTTAGTGAACTCCGCAGCCAGCAAGATTGAAAACGGCTTCTATACGCTGCATAACAACTACTACCGCTCGGTAAATGGAGAGGATACGGTCTTTAAGAATAGCATCACCCAGTGCAGGTTCAGGAAAAATGCCGTCGAAAGATCGGTTGGTCTCCAGTTGTATTCGGGGCGGGATGATAAATACCAGCAACTTTTTGATGGAAGAAATTATTATTCCCTGACTCCGTGGAACCAAACTTTGGAAGTTTCATCTGTCATCACTTCGCCGGAAAAACTGAACGATCTTAAAAGCAATTATACCATTTATCCATTCTTCAAATATATTAATGACGGCCTGCAATATTATAATACGGACAGCATGATTGGCCGGGTGATTGTAACAAGCGAGGAAATATTCAGGGGCGAAAAGTGTTACAAAGTAGAGACTTTGACAAGAAAAGGGAAGAACAAAATGAAGTCAAGGTAATACTATTATATTTCTGCAAAGACATTCCTTCCTGTACGGAATTATGTCACTTTCGAAGACAGCACGGGAAAGGCGAAGGAAGTTCAGGTGTTTGATGTTTGGATCGATGAGATAAAATTTGACATCCCATCATCCGATGGGTTTTTGAAATCCTCACTGGGAAATTATAACCGGGAAGTGAGTGCAGATCTTCCTGAGGATAAACCTGCAAGCCTTCTCGCAATCGGAAACGAGGCTCCTGATTGGGAGTTACCTTTGCTGGATGGAACTAAATTGAAGCTCTCGGGTATACTGGGAAAAATAGTGATCATGGATTTCTGGTACAAATCCTGCCTGCCATGTCAGAAACAGATGACTTCCCTGCAGGTCTTGCATGAAAAATATAAGGATCGTCCTGTAGTCTTTATCGGTATAAATACAAAGGATGACCCCATCAGGGACAATCTGTCTGCATTTCTAACCAACAGAGGGATCACCATGCTATCCGTTTATCAGGGAATGAAAATTGAAGCGGGTTATCATGTGACCGCGTCTCCGGCTTTGTTTGTAATTGATAAGACGGGAAAAATCGTTTATAATCTGAACGGATATTCTGATAAATTAATCGAAGATTTGAAGAAGGTCATTGATAAGCTGATTTAGCGTTCTTCCGCCACATAAGGACGGGAAGTATAATGGCAATAACAGGCAAAGAACATATCAAACCTCCCGGCGTGTGGGAGTTAGGAGAAGGT
>QFQM01000390.1 GCA_003243255.1 Flavobacterium psychrophilum
GCGATGCGGTGGTGATTAACGCCAACTACGCCATCGACGCCGGGCTGGATCCGGTGAAAGATCCGATTGCCGTTGAAAGCGGTGAAAACAACCCGTACGCCAACATCATTACCGTGCATCGTGGCGACGAGAAGAAGAAGGATATAGTGGCGCTGGTTGATGTCCTGCATTCCAAAGAAATCCAGGACTGGATCCGTACCAAATATAAAGGCGCGGTGATCCCGGTAAACAACTAATCCGCTTTTTGCCGAGTGGCGTATGAACGGTAACACATTGACGATGTCAACGATCGGTGTATTAGCCAGTTGAGAAACATACGGTCATACAGGATGGACCGGAACGCTGACGTCGATCGATCCGGTTAACCATATGGCTGGATTGTTGTTCAAGCATATGGCGCATTGAAATAAAAGTTAAAAAGGGACTCCACCGGAGTCCCTGTTTTTAAACAATAAACTCTATTAGCATAAAAGCCATCGCTAATACTAACTCAGCAAGCCATAGGGCTGCTTCTATTTTAAACCCGGTAGTCAAATGACCTGGAAGGTTTCTAATATAATTATAAGATTCAATACTCATATCATGATTGATTACTCTATTATATGGGAATATAAGGCTCCCCATAATAAAATCTATTTTTGCGAAATATGCCGCAGGAGTGCCAATCAAACTCGCCCCTCTTGCCAGTCGTGCTGTTTGAGGAAGCAAACCAAATTTATTCTCATATGCTTTTGCAATTATCTTGTAATTATAACCATTAATAACATAAGATATAAAGATTATTGCTAGCATTAAAAACATAAAACTTATTCCTATCAAACCTTGTAAATTAGCGTAATTTTCTATCAAATAACTTTTCATATATAAGGATTCCTGATTCTTCCATAAATGTCTCGGGCGAGTAGGTAAGCTTTTCTGGACTATTAATTATAATTTCTCCCACATACTCTCCTGCTTTTTCTCCATATTTTTCAGCACCTTTACCTGCTAAGATTCCAGCACCAGTGCCGATCGCTAAACATAATGCAGCACCAGCGCCTGCAAATTCTGCGCTAGCAAAACCCATTGCCCACATGAAAACAGCTCTGGAAGCTGTGCCAGCAGCACCACTGGCAAACATACTTGCAGTTTGTTTACCACCAAACTTACTATATTCAGAGATAGCGGCTTTTCTACATTCACTTTCACGGCCTTTTGCGCAAGCATAGTATACATTTGTAGTGTAACTAGCAAAATCGAGGCCGACACCAACATAACCTACGGTTTTCATTATTTTAAATAACTTTGCGGATTTTTCTATATAACTTGCATACCCTTCAATATCATTTATACCAGTTTGATCCCATTTATGTATAATTGATTTTGTTGATAGTCCTAGTGCCTGTTTTATATTATCATATTGTTTTAGATCTAATTGCTCTTTTGATAATCTATTCATAATAGCATCAAGCTATTTAAACAACCGCTTTCGCTGACCAAAAAATTCCTCACCAGAAATACGACCAGCATTTTCGCTATAAGTTCTTTGGTATAGACCCTGAATTTGATTTAATTTTTTATTAATTTCTTCATAATAGTTTCCTCCCGCGTCCTTTATATAACCCAAAATGTCGCCACTTGTTCCTAGTGCATCACTGTATAAATTTGATGCGAATATATCTACCGGGGTTCTGTTTTCAAATAGAAGTTTAGCCTCTTCATTTGTTAATGGTGCTAAAGCCAGATCAATTTTATCTCTGGCAACTTTAATATGATTTATTTTATCGGTATCAATTTTTTCAGGATCAGCAACAATCAATATTGAACCTGGTTTTTTTCCTCTTTCTGGATTTAGTTGGCGGTATAACTCTCTTACTCCCGATGGTGGATTGACTATTAACTCACACTCATATTTCTTAGGTGATGTTTGATCTGGCACGACACAAAAACCGGGTTCAACCGATTGTCTTGCTTCAGAGGGGTGTTGATGCCGTACAGGTGGTGTCTCCGGTTTTGAATTACTGGTGTTATTTACTGACTGAAAACTGGACAAAAGATATTCATCATATCTGTATGTTAAATTAAAACGTGGTGTAAACCTGCAATGACATTTGCATGAACCTCTACTGTGTGCGGAACCTGCAAGGAGACATATTATTTCTGTTTCATAACCTGATAAATCTTTCCCCATCCTTGCGTAAGTATCAAATAAATGCCTGGAAATCCGTGTTCGAAAACCCGTGCTGAAATTTGAAGTTAAGAATTTATGGTCCTTATCTCCAGAAATGATTGTTTTTCGCCCTGATATTATACCTCCTGCAGAACCAATAAAATCATCATGTTCAAATCTTTCATTGAGGTCTCTAAGTGAATCATATGAACATCTTTGTAAACCTGATTCCTCCTGCATTTTCCTCAGTCTCTCTGAGGCTGGTGTTATTTTTCGACCTTCATAATCGATGTCATCATCAAAGGTATTCTTGAAGGTATTTCTAATTAAATTTCTACCTACCTCTATATATGAACCATTTGGTACGCCGCCTTCAATTTTATATCGTTGACCATCAAGGCCGCATATATATTCATCTCCTTCGCATGCTATGTTAATTCCTCTGATACGAGGGAGGCCAGTATTTTCCAAAATATAACCACCGCAACTTGTTCTATCTCCAGGAGATAATAAAAAGCCTTGCTTATCTTCATCCCAGAAGTTCATAGATTAAGTCCCTATTTTAAATATCCAGACTAATGGGTATATGATATCAAACTATTTCACATTTAATTAATGTGACTATGTTCTCAAATTACACAAAAAAACCTAAATTCCGCATGTGAAATTTAGGTTTTAAATATTCAAGGGTTTATCTATTTATCGGATAAATGAATTATAAAATTCGGCTTGTATCAATAATTAACTCTATTTCACCAACTCTGCCATTTGATACTGAATCGCCTAATGAATCATTATCAGCAACCAAACCGTAAGCGAAGACAGCATGTGATTTGTTCCTTACTTTATTAGTTTGTGCCAGAAAACCTCTTTTGACCCAACTTTGCCGTCATTGAGTAACTTCTGTTGGAGTTATCTCTATAGCCAATGACTTTGAACGTCATAGGCCGGATAAATCGCGTTAGCGTTGTCATCCGGCGCTAAAGTTATATACGCTCAATTCTCGCTGGCAACCCCTGACGCACCGACGCACCCGACACCCAGTCAAGCCAGGTATTGGCAACCTGCCGGG
>QFQM01000391.1 GCA_003243255.1 Flavobacterium psychrophilum
ATTTGGGGAATAAAAACAAAGTCATCAATTCTTATTACGGACTAACTCCATGGTTAGTTAGCTCAAAAATTGAACATGGGAACCTATTAGTAAGCTTAACTGAAAACATTTATGATCATAGAGGCAGAGTATTGAAAGTTTACCAAACGATAGACGCTAATCCTAAAGTTTTAATTGCTTCTAACCAGTACAATGAATTAGGGCAGTTGGTTGAAAAGAATATTCACTCAACTAATGATGGTAACTCATTTATGCAGTCAATTGATTATAGATATAATATAAGAGGCTGGCTTACACATATTAATAATAGTGCTTTGTCGAACGATATTCTCCATAATGATGATTCAAATGATCTTTTTGGAATGGAACTAAAATATAATACTGGTATTACAGTTGGTACAGATGAAATCATCCCGCAGTATAATGGAAATGTCTCTTCCATGAGCTGGAAAACGAATAATCTGGTTGATCCTTCACCAGTTGAGAAAGTTTATGGTTTTAAGTACGATGCCCTTAATCGACTTACTGACTCCAAATATGCTACGGGTGGCAGCGGGACATGGAATACAAATGTTGGTCAATTCAATGAAGATAATATTAGTTATGACAGGAATGGTAACATTATGCATCTTGAGAGGAGATCAATAATCAATGAGGTTAATGAGGTTATAGATCAACTGAATTACTCATATAATGGAAATCAGGTTACTAACGTTATGGATGATTCACCTTACGACAATCCTTCTGTAAAGGGTATCGATTTTGGGTTTACGGAGATTATTCAGTCGGCGGGGATTACCGAATATCAATATGATAATAATGGATATCTGGTAGAAGATGATAATAAAGGGATATTAAGCGTTCAATACAATCATCTTAATTTTCCTACACGAATTGAATTAGAACCCAAAGATGGCTCTTCTAGAATTATTGAGTATGTATATTCTGCTGGAGGAGATCTGCTTACTAAATCAGCTAAAGTCGGATCTCAGATTGTTTCACGTACTGATTATGTAGCGGGGGTGCAATATAAAGACGGGCAAATTTTATCACTGACCATACCCGAAGGAAGAGCAATAAAGGAAAATTCTACTTGGCAGAACGAATATCATATTAAGGATCATCTGGGTAATGTGCGCGTTGCCTATGGAATGCTGCAAGATGTAAGTAGTTATAAGGCAACTATGGAAACTGAGCTGTCAACTAAAGAAAATGCTGACTTTCCTAATTTGACTCCTTCAATGCGATCAATAGCTTACAATCATACCAAGCCGTCAGGATCAGTAAGTTCTCCAAATGAATCAGTAAGGCTTAATGGATTTAATGGCTCATCCGTTGGCCCGGCTAAGATGCTTCAAGTGTCAAATGGTGATCGCATTGAGATAGGTGTATACGTATATTGTCCCGTCTCGGTAAATAGTAATTCTTTGGTACCTGGTATAGCAACTGCGGTAACCGGGGCGTTTAGTTTATTGAACGTTGCAGAAGCAAGCTACCACGCATTAAATGGGCAGGTACCTATAACCTCCGGCTTGGTAGGTAGAACAACGAATTTGCCAAAAGCGTATTTATGTTATTTGCTCTTTAATAAGGATTATGAATTTATTCAGCATGGGTTTCACTCCGTTGATAATACGGCTAAGATTGGTTTTCAAGAGCTTGCTTTAGATGTGACTATTCCAACGGATGGATACATCTATGTCTATGTGGCTAATGAAACATATATAGACGCATCCACCAGCGCGTACTTTGATGATCTATCAATTGTGCATCACAAGAACAGTTCCTCTTTACAGGTAGTTCAATCGAAAGATTATTATCCTTTTGGTCTAGAAATAGCTGCTGTTTCTTACCAGAAAGAGAGCATTTCACCGAATGACCGTACTCTTAGTGAAAAAGAAGTGCAAAAAGAGTTTGACTTAAATTGGATAAATTTCGGACCCCGAATGTATATGGCTGATCTGGGAAGATGGACAGCTCCAGACCCGTATGCGGATAAATACGAGATGTCTAGTCCCTATTCCTATACGTTTAATAATCCTTTGCTTTTTATAGATCCAACGGGAAAGGAAAACATTATTTACCTGATTACTGATGAAGCTAATCTTTCAAGAGCAATAAGTGTCGCAAAATTTGCAAACGCTTTTTATCAAGGGTTACAACTTAATACAACGGTGGTTGTCGTTTTAGAAACGAAGGATTTGAAATTCGATCCCAGCAACATGGATGCTAACGATAATTGGGCAGTAATAGGTACTAATCGGAAAAAAATAGCTGAAAGAGCAAAAGAGTTGACGACTGAGAATAAATATTATCATGAATTAGATGACTGGATTTCTGAATCGGGCGAACCTGAAGTTTCTGCATCGAATGGAGAGGTAGATAAAAATAGAGGGATAGTAATAGATTATAACGATGGATTTTCAAAAACTTACCCAGATGTAGCTGCGGCAATTACATTGATGCATGGTGCAGCCCATAGTTCTTCCGAAATTGAGAAAACTAAAGGTTTGGAGAGGCTCTTAAGCGGAAAATGGGTAGAGAACCGAGGACATACCACTAGTGGAATAAGCGCGCCTGGAAATAATCTAAGATATGCGGTTATGTGGGAAATAAAAAATGGTGATTTCTCTGTTATTCTAAAGGCATCAGTAAATGAAGAGTTTATTAAGGGAACACAGGAGAGGTACGGAACCGAGAAAGCAAAGGATAATTATTGGAAAAATGCAATGAAGAATTATTATGGACAATCGGTTAAATAGGGAGTCAGCGGAAATTTACATCTCGTTGTTCTTGGCCTTTACAATTATCATAGGCTGCACGAGAAATGAAGATTCGGCATTGAAAATCATTGATCATTCTAATCCATATGCGGAAGCGTTTTGGGGTAAGAATATCAAATATGTGATAACTAATAATGTGGACGGGACGCATGATACTATGGGGTTTGATTTGAAAGGGAATATCAATTATGTTAGAGAATATGGATTAGTCGAAAGGTCGGTATATAATGATGCCCATTTTATAATAAGAGACTTTCGTAAAAATAGCGGCTACTATAATAGCATAATCTTTTATCAACAAAAGTCAGATTCAGTAATTCAATTTTGGGTGAACTTAAATAGTAACAAATGGAACCTGAGCTCTTCTGACAGTACTTCCTCTCGAGATACTTTAAAAGTAATTTTTAAGATTAAT
>QFQM01000392.1 GCA_003243255.1 Flavobacterium psychrophilum
ATCGACGATGGACACAGTCAAGTTAGCCAACGGTCGGCCAATAGGTATATTAATATAATTGTGATTATCAGGATTGAATTCAAAAAGACTCACACATACGCTACATTCTGTAGGTCCATAAGCGTTAAAATATTTACATACTTTACTTACCCGTCTTGCTATCGATATATCCGTTGCTTCGCCTGCAGTGATCAGACATCTGAGATAAGAAGCTTTTTCAAGTTCAAGCACGGTCAGGTACGAAGGTGGTAACGTCAAGGTGGAGATTCGTTTTTTATTGATATAATCGATAAACGTACCATCTTCGATAACAGACAATGGTGGGACAATAAGGGTGGCTCCCGAATAGAATGCCATGAATATTTCAGAAATCGAAGCATCGAAAGCCAACGAAGCAAACAGCAGTACCCGATCATTTGAAGTCACATAAAACTTCGCCACCTGATCCAGAGACATGTTAATGTTACTTCTATGCTCAATCATCACTCCCTTAGGAACTCCCGTAGAACCAGAAGTGTATATGATATAAGCAAGGTCCGATCCACTGACCTCAATATCTAGATTTCCACTGTCATGATCGAGTGAAGGCAACTGAATATCAAGAGCAACAAGGTCCCCATTGTAATAATTGACTTTAAATAGATAATCCGAATCAGTTAACAAAAGATTTATCGAAGCATCTTTTATAATAAAATCAAGTCTCTCCTCCGGGTAGTTGGGATCAAGCGGTAAATAGGTCGCCCCCGCCTTCAATATGGCCAGTATACCGATGATCAAGCGATCCGAACGCCCCAGCATTAGTCCAATAATTTGGCCACGTTTAACGCTAAAAGTCTGCGATAGGTAACGAGCCAACCGGTTTGAAATTTTGTTCAATTCGTCATACGTATAACTGACCTCCTCGAACTCAAGAGCTACAGCTTCCGGGGTCATCGTAACCTGATTCTCGAACATCTGATGAATAGTGCCCTGTGGAAAAAATCTAGGCGTGTCGTTGAACGACTGAATCATTTCTTTTTCACGCGGCGTTAAGATATCAATATCGGAGACCTTTGAATCCAGATTGAAAACAAGTGCACGTAACACAATAGCAAAATGATGTTCAAGTTCTTTAATGAAGTAATCTTCAAAGCAGTCCTTATTATAATCAACCGTTACTTCAATTGCATTTTTATGTTTACGAAAACTGAAAACAAAATCATATTTCTTTCTTTCAGTCGGTGTGGCGTGCAAGCCATGATAAGTTGCCATGACATTGGTAGAGAATAGGCTTTCCTTGGAATGAACCACTTGTCGCGGATAATCCTGATAGCGATAGCAATCCTTTAGCACAGACTGCACTGTATCCATCAACATTTTCACGGATTGGCTTTTATCAATACGGACAAGCAAAGGAACAAAAGGATCGTATTCAAAATTGATCTTATTGTTACTGACTGAGATTAAAGGGCTATCAACAATTACATTCTCCTGTCCGGTATATTTTTTCAATAGAACTGCAACAGCGCAGAACAAAGTGAGAAATATACCTCCATCTTTATCACTATAAATCTCCCGCATCTTTTTTTCTGATCCTTCTTCAATGGACCACGTGAGCGTGCCCATGATGTTTACACCTTCTGCTTTCTTGCTTCTAACCTGCTGACAAACAAAACCGTCACCAAAATGATTTACATTATTTCTCCAGAAATCGTAGAACGGTTTGAATTTACCCTCTCTGAAATTTATTTGGTCCAGAATTTTCATAGCTCTATTTGGTAAAGATTTCGTCAATTATATTATTAGTTTTTTGCTGATCAATTGGAGTATTCGACAGCGGAATGTCTTTCAATGAGATACTTATATCTGATACTACCGTGTCAACGATTGACATAAAACCGTCCCCTATTTGTTTAATGGTCGAATGATTGAACAGGTCAGTACTGTATTCAATTATCACATCAATATGTGAAGTATAGTCTGTAAAGATGATCCTAAGGTCGCACATACTAGTACCCTCATCAGTCTGATAGGGCTCTATAGTCACTCCATGAAATAAGGCGGCATCTATTGCCGATGTTTCCCAATTTTGCATTACCACTCGCACATCAAAAAGGGGATTGCGATTGAAGTCCCTCTTAAGTCCAAGTTGTTCAATTATTTTATCGAATGGGTAGTATTGATATTGGTGTGTTTGAAGTGTTTCTGTCCTGATGGCTAAAAGAAGTTGTCTGAAGGTGTCGTCATAATTGAATCGAGTGCGGATCGGCAATGTATTGATGAAGAATCCCAACATTTCCTCCAACTCCGGATGAAATCTCCCGGAGACAGGCACGCCGATAACAATATCGGTTTGAGCGGTAATGCGGAATAGCAATGTCTTCACGCAGGAAAGCAAAAAAGTAAATAACGTGGTGTTGTGCTTTATGCACAGCGTTTCTACTTGCTCCTTAACAGTCTTGCTGAGAATGAATCGGTACGTGTTGCCTTTGCCAGTGGGTTGCGCTGGCCTTGAGTAATCGTAAGGAAATTGGAGTTGTACGGGAGGTCGATCAAAAACCTTGAGCCAATAATGACGTGCATCTTCAAGATTCATTTCTTCAGATACAATCGAGTTGTACCATTCGGCATAGTCCTTATAACCGAGTTCAGGAACTTGAAGACTAATAGTTCGTCCGGCAATTCTGGCGTTGTACATTTCTGACATCTCTTTGAACATCAGGTTTAGAGACCACAAGTCAGAGATAATGTGATGAATTCTAAATAAGATGACGTGTTGACCGCGATCACATGGAATAATCTGCAACTGCACCAATGGTCCATGTTCTAAATCAAATCGTCGCTTCGTAAAGTCAACTACCAATGATGCAATCTCATCGTCAGACTTTATTCTTGGCAAGACCATGATATAATTGCTATCAGCAATGGAGGGGAGTACTCGCATAAAGGGTTGCTCCGCAACCTCGCAAAAGGTTGCTCGTAATATCTCATACTTGTCCACCAGATCGGTAAAAGAACCAACAAAGGCATTGACATCAAATTCTCCGCTGAATCGATAAGCTAGGTTGATTGCGTATACGTTGCTGCCGCCAAATTTTTCAGCTATCCAAAGTCTTTGTTGTCCGTAACTTAATCGGTACGTCTCCTGGACTCCGACCTTTGCAATAGGACGTACTCCATCAAAGGGAGTAAGCCCGATGCGTGTCGC
>QFQM01000393.1 GCA_003243255.1 Flavobacterium psychrophilum
ATGCTTATGAATATTTAATTGGGCAATTTGCAGCAGGTTCAGGAAAAAAAGCGGGAGAGTTTTATACACCGCAACAAATCTCAACCATTCTTTCACGAATAGTTATTTTGGATTCCCACGACCCGAGAACAGGCCCAAAACCTAAACTTGACAGAGTACTTGATTTTACCTGTGGCTCAGGCTCATTACTTCTAAATGTAAGAACCAAATTGAAAGAACAAGGTGGAACAATAGGCAAAATTTACGGTCAAGAAAAAAATATAACGACATACAATCTTGCCCGAATGAATATGCTTTTGCACGGTATGAAGGACACCGAGTTTGACATATTCCACGGAGACACTCTACTGAATCAATGGGATTTATTAAATGAGATAAACCCAAGTAAAAAAGAAGAGTTCGATGCCATAGTAGCTAATCCACCTTTTAGTTTACGTTGGGAGCCTAACGACACCCTGGCTGAAGATTTTCGTTTCAAAAGTTATGGTTTAGCTCCTAAGTCAGCAGCCGACTTTGCTTTTCTATTACACGGTTTTCATTTCTTAAAACAAAATGGTACAATGGCAATCATTTTGCCTCACGGAGTTTTATTTCGTAGTGGTGCAGAAGAAAGAATACGCACCAAATTGTTAACAGAAAACTCTATTGATACAATTATTGGTTTACCGTCTAATCTTTTTTATTCGACAGGTATTCCTGTATGTATTTTGGTTTTGAAGAAATGTAAAAAGAAAGAAGATATTCTCTTTATTAATGCAAGTGAACATTTTGAAAAGGAGAAGCGACAAAACACATTAGATGAAAAGCATATCAACAGAATTGTAGATACATATCAATATCGAAGAGATATTGAGAGGTATTCACGTAAAGTCTCAATGGACGAAATCAGAAAGAATAGTTATAACTTGAATATTTCTCGGTACGTAAGTACATCGCAAGATGAATCAAAAATTAACTTAAAAGAAGTAAATACGAAACTTGTATCAATAAATAAGAGAATCAAAACAAACGTGGACAAGCATAATGAATTTTTAAAAGAGTTAGGACTGAATTTAATTTAAAGACGAGAGGGAATTCCCAATGCTATTTGCAACCAGTTCTCAACAAAAGAAATCCATTCCGGAACGATTTCATGAACTACCTCTACAATGATTTGTTCTGGGAGAGCCGGTCGCTTGAAGCTTGAAGTGACTTACAGTATGTAAATGTTTCAAAGGGTTCCGATAATCTGTTCGTGAAGTCGGCTTAGCTTGAAGAGTCCCGAGCTACAAAGATTTCGGGTTTTTTGGGCTAGATAAAATCGCCTTCTACCTACACCTACATACTGAAAAAGGGATTACCGTCATTTATAGTTTCTAAAGGAACCTAGCTTAACTAAATGGAAAATGAAAAGGTTAGATACGGCTACCCTCCGGTCTACTCAGGTAAACCTCAGAATACTCTTCTGAGGTTTTTTTGTGCCTTTCTGTTACTTCTTGCCGTCTGCTGTGTAAACCGGCTGTAAACGAAAAGCATTTTGGAATTTTTTTACTAAACAGTTTATAGTTTTAAGCGACCCGATTAAGACTCTGTCACAAAAATCAAATGTGACTCAGAGCATTTCTAACATTTTTCACCTGTAAGGATAACTAACCATGTAATGATCCCAGCGGGATCACTTTTTGAGTACAAACACTAAGAAAGCCGTTCAGAACATATGTTTCTGAGCGGCTTTCGTGCTTTTAGCCTCCAAAGAAACACATAAAAATCCAATTGCTAGGTGACCAACTCGGTGACCTGTTTTCCATCCGTTTATATGGTCACCGGGAGTTTTTTAAAACCAAAATAAAATTCTGTCCGGTCCATCAATTTGGTTCAACTGCACGCAAAAAGAATGAGCGAATCAGTAACCATTAAACAATTGGAGACCATGAAATTCAATCAAACATTCTCAGTCCTTTTTTGGCTGTTCAGGAAAAAAGAAAACAAGCAAGGCCTTGTTCCTATCTATGCCCGCATCACGGTGGATGGCTTACGGGCGGAGTGTTCTATAAAGAGAACTATTGACCCAACCTACTGGGACAGCCAAAAAGAAAGAGCCAACGGTGCTCACCCTGAAAGTTCTGTGCTCAACGAATACATAACGATGGTGCATGCTGAAATCAGCAAGCACTATAATATACTCTTGTCAACAAGAGATCAGGTTACAGCTGATCAGGTAAAGGAGAATTTTTTAGGGCTTCATTTAAAGAAGGTAGAGCGCAAATACTTCATGCAGCATTTCAGTGAGTATATAAAAGTGCTGGAAGACAAAGTTAAGGTAAAGGACTTATCGACTGGCAGGTTTAAGCGCTTTAAAGTCCTTAAAGGAAAATGTCAGGCATTCATCAAACATAAATACAAAGCCGATGATATACTGCCTTCCGAAATGAAACTCAATTTCATTGTTGGCTTCGAACATTTCTTGCGTACTGTTCAGAATATCGGACATAACACAGCCATGAAGTATTCGAAAGATTTAAAGCAAGTCATGACTTATGTAACCATTGAAGACGACATGCCTATAAATACTTTTCAAAGTTTTAAGGCCACTTATAAAAAAGTGAAAAGAAAGTTTCTTACTGAGGAAGAGTTAGCTGCAATTGAAAATAAAGACATTAGTATCCAGAGGTTGGAAGAAGTGCGTGACTGTTTTATATTTAGTTGTTATACCGGTTACGCATATTCGGATGCTGCCGCCTTAACCAGAGCAGACATTGGAAAGGGGATTGACGGGAGTCAATGGATACTACGCGATCGAGGTAAAACAGGTGAAGTTGAAAATGTGCCGTTGCTGCCAAAGGCCGTTGAGATCATTGAGAAATATAAAAATCATCCTTACTGTAAAGTTTATAACAAGCTGTTGCCTGTTAACAGCAATGTTCGATACAACGCTTATTTAAAAGAGATTGCTGATTTATGTGGTATACAGAAAAGATTAACAACACACGTGGCTCGGCATACGTGTGCTACCACCGTACTCCTGACTAATGGTGTTCCCCTTGAAACAGCGCAAGAGTTTCTTGGACATAGCGATATAAGAACAACACAGATTTATGCTAAAGTTGTTCAGAAGAAATTAAGCAATGATTTGAATCAGCTTAAAGATAGAATGAAAGCGCGTTAACGTACGTAAACTTGAGTAGATGTTTTAAATGGAATTGACAC
>QFQM01000394.1 GCA_003243255.1 Flavobacterium psychrophilum
GGTTCACGATACAATATTCCGGTTATATTTAATTATAACGGGGCAGCAGGTAATGTAGGGCCTATGTTTTGGGCACACTATTCTTATTTAGGACTTGATCCGAGAGGATTGTCCGACACTTATGCTAATTATATGGATCTGGTTCAGAACCATACTAAGATCATGCATGCTTATTGCGTTGCTAATCCGTGGCAATGGACTGGGTATAGTGACAGTTGCTGGGGGCTTACCGCCAGTTATTCGAGAAACTCCAACGGAACTACAGGATATAACGCACATTCTCCTGTAAATGACAAAGGGGTAATTTCACCTACTGCTGCATTGTCATCATTCCCATATGCTCCTGAAGAGTGTATGAAAGCATTACGTTTCTTTTATGAGAATAAAGACTGGAAAGATAAACTGATTGGCGTTGCAGGGCCTTATGACGCTTTCTCTCCGCATTATGAATGGGTGACTAAACGTTACCTGGCAATAGATCAGGGTACTATTGCCCCAATGATAGAAAATTACAGAACTGGAATGCTATGGAATCTTTTCATGCAGGCTCCTGAAGTAAAACAGGGATTACTAAATCTGGGCTTTCAGTCAACACAGCATCCGCTGAATTAATTTCAAAAAACAAGACTATTCAAAATTCACACAATGAAATTTACAAATACCATTTTCCTTTTACTGGCATGTTCGGCATCAATGTATGCACAAAAAGCTAAGCCTGCCAAAATTAAGCCTCGCAATGAATTCGTTTCTGAACTCATGGCTAAAATGACTGTTGATGAAAAAATAGCGCAGTTGGTTCAGTTTACTGCCGACGGAACTGTTACAGGACCTAAGGGAGGTGATAACTTTATTGAAGAAATTAAAAAAGGAAATGTAGGTTCAATTCTCAATGCTACAGGTGTAGAATACACCCGTAAGCTTCAAAAATTAAATCTGGATAACTCAAGATTGAAGATACCATTACTTTTTGGGTATGATGTCATTCATGGTTACAGAACCATTTTCCCAATTACATTAGGAGAAACCGCAAGTTGGGATCTTGATATTGCTAAACGTTCGTCGGAAGTTGCCGCTGCCGAAGCTGCTGCATCGGGTGTGCACTGGACATTTGCCCCGATGGTTGATATTGCACGCGACCCGCGTTGGGGTCGTGTTTCAGAAGGTGCAGGGGAGGATACCTATCTTGGTTCTAAAATGGCGTTTGCGAGGGTAAAAGGTTTTCAGGGAGACGATCTGATGGCTACAAATACAATACTTGCCTGTACTAAACACTTTGCTGCTTATGGTGCTGCCGAAGCAGGACGTGATTATAATACTGTTGATATGAGTGAGAGGGTATTAAGAGAAACGTATCTGCCTCCATTTAAAGCAACAGTTGATGCAGGAGTTGCAACATTTATGACCTCATTTAATGAAATTGCAGGTGTTCCGGCAACGGGAAGTAAATTCCTTTTAAGGGATATTTTGAAAGGTGAATGGAAATTCAATGGATTTGTAGTAACTGATTATACTGCCATTAATGAGCTTATCCCACACGGTTTTGCTAAAGATTCTGCGAATGCAGGAGAATTATCGCTTAAAGCCGGAGTTGATATGGATATGGTAGGCGGAATTTACTTAAAAAACCTGAAGAAACTACTTAATCAGGGTAAAGTGACCCAGGCACAAATTGATGATGCGTGCAGAAGAATACTGGAAGCTAAATATGATTTGGGACTTTTTCATGATCCGTACTTGTATAATGATGAGAAACGTGAAAAAGCGACCATTTATAAAAAAGAATTCCTTGACGCTGCGCTCCATGCGGCAAATAAATCAATGGTATTGCTGAAGAATAACGGAACATTACCACTGCGTAAGGAACAGAAGGTTGCATTTGTAGGTCCGTTAGTAGGTGACGACTGGAATATTATAGGTTCATGGGCAGCAACCGGCGACAGGACAGGATATGCCACAAGTATTCAGGAAGCCGTAAACAAAATGATTACCGAAAAGGGTAAAGTTACTTTTGACAAAGGTGTTGAGATAGTTGATGCCCGAAAAGACATGATGCAAAAAGCCCTTGATAATGCCCGAAACGCCGATGTTATAGTGGCCGTTATGGGTGAATTTGAGAACATGACAGGTGAAGCGGCTTCACGTACCAATATTGACCTGCCGGGTATTCAGAAAGAATTTTTGGCAGAGCTTAAAAAACTGGGTAAACCTGTTGTTCTGGTACTTCTAAACGGGAGGCCTTTAACACTGTCATGGGAGAATGAAAATATGGATGCTATACTTGAAGCGTGGTATCCGGGAACTATGGGAGGTGAAGCTGTTGCTCAAACGCTTTATGGAGTGAATAACCCGTCAGGTAAGCTGCCGATGACATTTCCAAGAAGTGTTGGGCAGGTGCCGATATACTATAACCACAAGAATACAGGAAGGCCATATCTAGGAGCAAAAGATCCTGAACAAAAATATAAATCAAGATATATCGATTCAGATAATAGTCCGCTGTATCCATTCGGTTATGGATTAAGCTACACTAAGTTTGAATATTCTAATCTAAAGCTTTCGTCGAATACGCTTAATGCAAATGGAAAACTCAAAATAACTGTAGATGTTGTTAACACAGGTAATTACGATGGAGAGGAAGTAGTGCAGCTATATGTAAGAGATGTAGTTGGTTCAGTAACACGTCCGGTAAAAGAACTTAAAGGCTTTAAAAAGCTTTTACTTAAAAAAGGAACGAAACAAACGGTAGAATTTGAAATATCACCGGATGATTTGAGGTTTTATAACTTAGATATGAAATTTGTAGCAGAGCCCGGAGACTTTGAGGTATTTGTAGGCGGTAGTTCTGCCACAGGATTAAACGATAAGTTTGTGTTAGTTATGTGAGTTAAATTTTGTTGATCTTCACTTTCAAAGGCCATCTCTCACATGATGGCCTTTTTAATTTTTTGAGGTATCCTCACTTCAATCGATGTAATTCCTTAAAAAAATAAAGACAAAATGAAAAATCAACCTGTTTTTTAGCAGATTGATTTATTGTAAAACGTTAAGTAATGGTTATATTTAGAAAATTTTTAAATCAATGAAAATTTCTATTAGCCATTTACTTCAAATCAAATCTGACTTTATGCCAATTAAGGCTAAAATCAATAAATAAGATGAAAAAGTACATTACAGCAATAGCAAT
>QFQM01000395.1 GCA_003243255.1 Flavobacterium psychrophilum
TATAAATTCGACGGTTTTCGAATCTTCATCGCGTGGGCCGAAGTTCCATCCTTCAGAAAACTTAGCACCTTCTTTATACAAATTCTGTGCAACCACAATGTACCCAGAAAGAGGCTCCAGTACATGCTGCCAGGGACGTATAGAGTATGGGTTTCGAATAATAACCTGCTGGTTATTTTCAAATGATCGCAAAATATCGGGAATTAAACGATCCTTTGCCCAATCCCCCCCACCTATGACATTACCAGCCCTCACAGATGCAAGGCCAACGCCATGTTGTTCATAATTTGCAGGATTGAAGAATGAGTTCCGGAATGCAGATGCGACTAACTCTGCACAACCTTTGCTATTAGAGTATGGATCGTATCCTCCCATCGCTTCATTTTCACGATAGCCCCACACCCACTCACGGTTGTCGTAGCACTTATCACTGGTGATGTTCACGACTGCCTTTATGTTACCTGCCTGTTTAACTGCTTCAAGCAGATGTACAGTACCCATAACATTTGTCGAGTATGTTTCGATTGGCTGTTCGTAGGATAGGCGCACTAACGGCTGGGCTGCCAAATGGAAAACAATTTCTGGCTTAAAATCTGCAATAGAATTACGCAGCTTTTCAAAATCTCGAATGTCGCCTATGTGAGATTCCATAAGCTCATTAAGACGCAAGATCTCAAATAAACTAGGAACAGTTGGCGCATCAAGTGAATAGCCTTTAACGATTGCACCCATTTCAGTCAGCCATAGCGATAGCCAGCTTCCTTTAAAGCCAGTATGGCCGGTGACGAATACGCGTTTATCTTGCCAAAAATTTTTATCAATCATCTAGTTACTCCCACGTTTTCCACGGAGCTTTACCCTTTTCCCACAACCCTTCCAGGTAAACCTTATCACGTAGAGTATCCATCGGTTGCCAGAAGCCAGGGTGCTCGAAGGCCATTAACTCCCCTTGTTGCGCCAACGTCATCAATGGCTCTTGTTCCCAGGTCGTGGCATCGTTATCGATGAGATCGATAACCGATGGGTTCAACACAAAGAAGCCACCATTGATCATTGCACCATCGCCTTTCGGTTTTTCTTGGAACGACTGAACCTGACCAGCCCGGATGTCTAATGCACCAAAGCGTCCTGGCGGAAACGTAGCCGTTAAGGTCGCTTTCTTACCGTGGGCCTTATGAAAATCGATAGTCGCTCTAATATCTAGATCTGCAACCCCATCACCATAAGTAAACAGGAAAGCTTCGTCATCTTTTACATATTCAGCAACGCGTTTCAAACGACCACCAGTCATTGAAGAATCACCAGTATCAACCAGCGTGACATTCCATGGTTCGACACGTTTATGGTGAACTTCCATACGGTTTTCAGCCATATGGAATGTTACATCTGACATATGGAGGAAGTAGTTCGCAAAATACTCTTTAATCACATATCCTTTATAACCACAGCAGATAATAAAATCTTTGATGCCATGAGTAGAGTACATCTTCATAATATGCCAAAGAATTGGCTTACCACCAATCTCTACCATCGGCTTTGGTTTTACGATCGTTTCTTCACTTAGTCTGGTACCAAGTCCGCCGGCCAAAATTACCGCTTTCATGTTTTACCCTCAATGTCATTTCGATGCGGTAAATGCATCAGAATAGAAGTGTTCTACAGAGAGACTTTTCGTCATAAAATCTTTTTTGCTGGCATCAATCATCACAGGTGAACCGCACGCATAAATATCAAAGGAGTCGAGAGAATTGAAATCATCCATTACAGCATAATGAACAAACCCTTTTCTCCCATCCCAAGTTGCATCAGCACCAGAAACAACAGGGGTAAAGTGAATGTTGTCATACTGCTCACTCCACATCTGCGGTAATATTGAGTAAAAATCTTTACTCTGTTGCATCCCCCAGTAGATATGGATCTCACGTTGGCATTGCTGCTGTATCAAATATTCGACCATTGATTTCACAGGAGCAAATCCAGTACCACCCGCAAGGAAAATAATTGGCCTGTCGCTTTCTCGGATAAAGAACGTACCGTAAGGTCCTTCAATGCGAACCAGATCATTTTCTTTCAGCTCACTAAAAATAAATGAACTCATCTGTCCATCAGTGACATTTCTTATATGTAATTCAATACCAGTTACTCCATTGCTATTAGCAATGGAGTAACTACGCGTTACACCTTTATAGTGAAGATTAATATATTGGCCTGGTAAAAATTCAATTCTTGATGTCGGCGGCATACGCAAATTAACACTCATGACATCATCAGAAACCAACTTCATATCATTAATCTTACAAGGAATTATTTTCTTTACTTGCCCGGCCAATTCTGGAAAATAGTGCGCATTGAGCTCTAAAGCTGTTTTGGGTTTACAACAGCAAGTCAGTATTTTCTCGCCTTTTCCAAATACATTGCCTCTAACATCAATAACTTCACCGGTCAATAACTCTGACTCACAAATACCGCAATCACCGACCTTGCAACTGTGTTCAAGATAGATACCGGCAGACAAAGCAGCATCAAGAATTGTCTCATCTTCATTGCCATTAAACTCAATTTTTGATGAAGGGATTTTAATAATATGGGACACGTTTCTTACTCTGATAATGGATTTTAGTACAACAGAAATACTTCCGTTGGTTTTCTGATAAATCAGGCTGGCTGAAGATAAATATATTTAGCCTAGATATTTAATTTTTAAAGAAACCTATTTGATAATAAAAAATAATTGTAAGCTACTCAACCGCCTGAAGAAATGCTTATTTATTAATTTTTCAAAATAATAATTCAAAACGACTAACTTATTGTCAAGATTTGGATAAATCTAAAATAGCGAACTAGATAAAGTGAACGGTTTTGTTTTTGGTTATCAGTCTACGTTGCTCCAAAGCAATAGCTCGCCTAAGACGAGCAGTGGTTGCCGCCTCATTGCTAATAGCAGACACGCTACCGCCCCTGGCCTTACAGCTACCAGAGCACTACCTAACAATACGCCAAAGATGTATCCAGCCCCGCCTGCTATAGCAAAGTAATCTTAAACTGAAACGCTAATTGTCTTACCAAATGCAGCCAGAAACAAGGAAAAATCCAACAAAAGATAGATTAAACTTGGTAGGTTAACTTGTTGTTATTGGTCATTTTTCATAAAAAAGCGACAGTAACATTCCATTGCTTAAAGC
>QFQM01000396.1 GCA_003243255.1 Flavobacterium psychrophilum
ATTTTTAACGCCTTTAGATACAGTTTAATAGCTTCATTCGAGTTACCTTGCAGATCATAACTAACGGCTTCGCTCTTAAGCGCTCGGGCGCTTCCTTTCTTATAATTTAGCTCGACGGCAATAGCGATGGCTTTTTCAAAAAGTATTCTTGCCTCGGTCGGTTTTTTAAACAAAAGTTCATCGCCCCGGGTATTTAACGTGTCTACAAAATCTCTTTGAGATAAATGGAGGTAAATTTTTATAATGCTATCGGCTTCCTGAGCAATTCCGTTCATACCGGTAATGCCCATGGTAAGGGCGAGCATAAAAAATATCCGGGATGTTTTGAGAATATTAATCATCATCACAAAACAATTTTAGGCATCACATCATTTACATAAAAGGCAACATCAAAACTAAACACGCTTCCTTGTCCTATTTCACTTTGCACACGCAATTCACTATTCATGAGCGCCAGTAATTTATTCGATATAGTCAGACCAAGCCCTGTTCCTCCGAATTTTTTTGTACTCGAAGAATCAGCTTGCGTAAATGCCTCAAATATCTTTTGCTGATTTCTAATGTCAATGCCGATTCCGGTATCACGAACTGACACCCGAAGCGTAATTCTATCGTTGTCTGGCTTAAAGATCGGCTCAATACTCAATTCTATTTCACCTTGCTGAGTAAATTTTATCGCATTTCCAACCAGATTAATAAGCACCTGGCGCAGGCGAACCGAATCTGCCCAAACACTTTGCGGACATTTGGAAGAAATACTTAAAATCATTTTGAGTTTCTTAATCTCAGTTTGATGGTATACTGTTTCTACTACCTGTTTACCCAATTCATAAATGTCACATTTATCAATTTTCAATTCCATTTTACCGGATTCAATTTTTGAAAAGTCTAACACATCATTTACAATATCGAGTAGTGAAAGAGCAGAAGCGTTCAACACCGTCATGTATTTATTCTGAGTCGTATCTAGCTTGGTTTTCAAGAGTAAATCTGAAAAACCAATCACTCCGTTTAAAGGTGTGCGTATTTCATGACTTACATTAGCGAGGAATTCCGACTTTGCCTGATTGGCTTTCAGCGCTTGCTCCTGAGCTTGTCGGATGGCGAGCTCTACTTTTTTCCGCTCTTCAATTTCACCCATCAACCGCTCTTCATTTCGATCGATATGAAACCTCATTATTGATAAACCCGTAAAAAAAGCACTATATGCCAGCAATACGACCACATTGGTAAAGTAGTAATTGGGGTCACTGTGTCCCGTTTGATAATACCCAACGCCAAATAAGTTATGCAAAGGATCAAATAACGCGATAATGATTGCTACGTAAGCAGAAGAGGCATAACTGAGAATTTTCTCACTACGATCAAAAATGCCAATCGTCCCTAGTGAAGTTACAATTAAAAAAAAGTGATAGTCATAATAAATTCCTTCAAATTTCAGCTCATTCCCAGAGCCCCACATTTTAGTAATTAAGGAGATGATTAAAATGCTTGTTGGAATATAAAAACTAATAAACACACGACTAAGAAGTGTCATACCGCAATAGTTGGTGTACAGTGGAATAAGAAAGGAAAAACCAATCAGACAGCTCGTGAGAGCCACACTATTCCATCCTATCAGACTACCATAGAAAACAGTTAAGAGGAAACTAACCGCCATGCCCAAGAGCGAAATCTGATTAGACAATATCACTCCCCGCATTGAAAGTTGGTTAGTAGTCTCTTTCAAACCAAGGTTTGATAACTTCTTCAGCACAGTATTCATTTCATTTTGTCTTTCAGCGCAATTATAACTTGCAGGTTAAAGGCTTTGGATGCAGGCGACCATTACTAAAGGATTAAATTCAATAGAATTATCTGGCTCAAGAATCTCATCGTGATATTAAGAAATGAGCGTAATTACGTTATCAATCTCTTTGTTAATCTTAGTGACAAGAGTCTTAAAAATATCCTCATCAAATGTTGATTGATCTTCCAGCTCTTCAGCTAGGACAATCAACTTGTTAAAGCAAGTTGTCATGGAGAGTCCTTTCAGTTTGTGCGCTGTACTGATCGTATCAGGGTGGGATTTCTGCATTACATATGTATTCAATTCGTCACCGCAGTTACGCAAACTACTCTTCGCTGCATTCAGTATTTTCTGCAGCATTTCTTCGTTGCCAGAAAGTCGGGTCAAGAGTTCGTTATGATCAAAATGCTCGAGAGAGTCAGTAACTTTTACTTTATCAATAGAGGGTATTTCTTCCTTTAATGCGAGTGGAAGCCATCGGTATATCGCTTTGAGAATAGAATTCTGTACGACAGGTTTGCTAATGTAATCATCCATTCCAGCATCAATACATTTTTGACGCTCACCTTTTTCAGTACCTGCAGTTAACGCAATGATTGGGGTTCGGGATAGCGTCTCCAGACTCCGAATTTCAGATGCGGCTTCATAACCGTTTTTTTCGGGCATTCGGATGTCCATAAACACAATATCAGGAGTTATTGACTTAAATTTCTCAATTGCAAGTAGTCCATTTTCCGCCTCCACCAACTTTGCGTCTGGCAGAATGTTTTCAAAAATAGATTTGATTAAAAGCATATTGACCTGATTATCCTCAGCAATTAAAATGATGGGTGCCACTGTATCTGATTTAACGGTATGATGAGTTTTTAACTTGTTTATTATCTTATTGTTGTCGCTTGAACTAATAACAGTCGAAATGGAGTTAAAAAGTTGATTCATTTTTGCTGGTTTAATCAACCGCTGTGTGACTTCAAGCTCCTGGCATGCTTTGATTAGGTACTCATCATCTGACGAACTGTAGAGTAAAATAACAGGCTGCTTTTGTAATGGAGCGAAATCTTTGATCTTCCGAATGGCCTCAATTCCATCCATCTGAGGCATGTGGTAATCCATAATGATTACGTCAAATTTCCTACCTCTCTTTATCAACTCGATAGCGTGTTGACCTGAATGAGCTTGTTCGCAAGCGATGTGTTTGAAAGCCAGCATCTCCTTCAAGATGGTACGGTTATTCAGGTTGTCATCTACAATGAGTACGTTTTTAACTTGGTCAATATTATTCCACTCCAAATGCGGCTCGTTTCTGGATTTAAAACGAACTTCAAAAGAAAATTTGCTGCCCACACCCACTTCGCTTTGAAGCGTCAGACTGCTA
>QFQM01000397.1 GCA_003243255.1 Flavobacterium psychrophilum
ACCCCTCCCCTTGGATCGCCATCATACCAAATCTCCAAACCATACTTATTAATACCAACCCCCAGAAGAACCAATTCGCATAATTACCAATTACTGTTGTCCATGTGCTAGCTACTTGTTGAAACTTATCTAACAAAGTATCAAGTAACCCACTACTATCTAATTGACCAGCATAGGCGTTTACCGAAAAGAAAAGTATGGTACCTAAAAAAGTGAGTTTGCTTACTGTTTTCATAATTACCATTCTCGTTTAGGGCTTGGATTGTTTTTACTACGCAACGCACACTTATCGTATCTATGTGCATCTAATTTATTATCTGGCGTCGATAAACAATCTTTATTGTTTTTTTTTCGCAAGAACATAGAATCAATGAACTAATTACAATAAATGTCATCATAATTTTCTCTTTCATTCAGTTGCTCCTCACCAAATTCGCTTCGGACTTGGTGTATTCTGTCCAGCTAATACTTTTTGATCGGCTACTATTTGTTGGGCTTCTTTATCGGCCTGCACCTGTGCCAGGGTTGTAGCCGCATTTTGTTGCGCCATAAGTAATGAGCGGATTTGTAGTAACTGATTTGCCTGTGCGCTGGCCAGCTGATTAGCTGACTGAATGGCTTCCATCTGCCCTTGTGCACCGCTTGCCTGACTCTGCAATCTGACAAGGTTATCAGCATCGCTTTGGAGCATTATCTGCTGTTCATCGAGAGCCTTAAAAACAGCATCGTTTGCTTTCTTACGGGCTTCTGAGTTGGTCTGTTCTGCTTTACGAAGTGCACTAATTTCATCCGCAGTACATTCAACATTACTGTTAAAGCACGCCGACGATCTGTAATAGTTAATATCCTGATAACGTTTCAGATATGAATCGAGACTCCCGGCCTGATTTTTGTAGTAATGAAGAGTGTCCTGCGCCTGCAATAATTTGTTGATGGTCGAATTGGCCTGATCCCAGATATAGGCCGCAGGTGCGACTGTATTTTTCAGCATGTTTTCATACTGCTGCAGCTGCGTCTGGTACTGCTGGATCTGTTTAGCCACAGCCTGAACGTTATTGACTGCGCTGACTGTGGTCTGCACCACGTTAGTACCATCGATGACAGGGATACCGGCTTTCGCCGGTAATGCCATGATTGACGCAACGAAGGAAGCCAGTAACGCTTTTTTAGCGGCTAAAATGCCTCTCTGCGATGAAAATACTCGGAGCATAAATTTCATTTGCTTACCTCAATTTCAAGTGATTACTAACATTGAACTCTCGGACTGATAACAGATGCTGATATATAGGAAGCCATGCATTTATTTATCCAAGATTCTATCCATAATATTCCTTAGTTCTTGACTAGTTGATTCTATTTTCGCAAGCAACGTTTTTATCATTGTGGGCGAAAAATTCACTGTGCGAGGATCTTTAGCCAGCCACAATTTAAGTAACCCACCAAGTCGACCGAGATCAGCATTTACTCGGCTCAGTTCATTAACCTGTTTTATGTCGACGATAGAATCAACTTGATAACCCATTGCAACTCTACGAACAAAACCGGTAACACTTAATCCAGATGCTTCTGCATTTTCTTGGATGAGAACTTTTTCTTCGGGTAAACAGTAAACTTTTATTGGCGTACTATTTTTTCTAGTCTGCGTAACTTTCATATAACTCTCCATACAGGCGGTAGCCTGGCAGCCTCGCAGAGCAGGACTACCTTGAGCCGCGATGCGGCGAATAGGGAGTGGTAAAGTTGGAACACCCCAGCGGTGGGCCTACTTTACATGTCCTGCCCTCCAGTTGCCGTAGTATATCTGTGCACGTCGATGTGTATTTCGGTGTATATGTTGTGTTTCCTTAGAGTAAGGATGCAGGATTCCTCGAGTAAATTATTCGATATATAGTGAGCCTCGGTCACTGTCTCAGTCGGTATAAACTCAGCCATAACTGATTTCATCGCCCCTACCTCCCAAGAAAAATTATCGGATTTTAGCGGCTAAAATTTTAAAAACCCCACAATAACGGTTAACCAGTTATTTTCTCATGACAAAAAAAATCTACCTCATGTGTCAATAATACAAATACAAGTTATAAATGCTTACAGCGCAAATCGTTTTCAAATGAAACAGATGACATTTAAAAAAATGTATTTTTTAGCTAAACAAAACTCAATAAAAAATCAACATTGAAAAATTGAACAGTGGTAATTAGGAATGTAATTAGACCCCATCGAGTTTATCCACAAAATCTATACCTTAACTACAGGTTAATTTTTATATAGGTTAAACCTACAGGGAAACACTATAGGACGCCATGCAACCATTTGTTATCAAAGCATTTATCAATCAAACAAGAGACAGAACATGCGCACCCCGAGACAAAACATGCGCAAACTGAGACAGAACATGCGCAGAATACTTTCCTTAAAGCGGGACAGAATATGCGTGGATAAGTTTCTTAATCCCCAAGCTTACACACACTTATAAAGTGCCAGTTGATAGAGATTCATAACGCTTCAATATCCCTCAGTTTTGTGTTTTTTCTTTCGGGGTACTTGAGGAGCACTTGGTTTGATAAGAAGTCCTTTTTCCGATGGTGTAGCGTCTAGCCCTGGCCATGCCCGCTGTACCTTTTCAAGCCCATCATTAAACCGTCGTCTAAAGTCTTTGACATCGGCATAATTAGATCCCATTTGCTCCATCAAACCTGACCAAGGGATCATTGTGATTCGCTTTAAATAACTCACCCGATAAGTCGCCCAGCAATATATATCTAAGGCCATAGGAGAACGTTTAATCAGCCGCAGAACTCTCATATCCAACGGAACAGGCTTATCTATTATCAGTTGAAAAAATTTAGGCGACAGCTCTACCCAAGATTGACTCAATAAATCTCGTTCAGGATATTTTGTACTCCACCAAATATGTGAAACATCTGCGACTCTGGCTCCCATTTCGTCTTCACAAATATATCCATCTTCCTCATTTAACTCTGCCAACATGATACTAACCGTCGTTTTGAATAATCGTCGCAACTGTTCACGAAGCGGGACAATAGAGCCATTTTTCCCCCCGCTTGAGCGTAGCCCCAGTGCTTCCATAAAACGTCGCTGAGATCGTCCCAATTCAAGCTTACGAACTTCCTGCTCAGTGATAATACCTTTAT
>QFQM01000055.1 GCA_003243255.1 Flavobacterium psychrophilum
ATGAAATGGACAGGATAAGCGTACTCGTCGATGAGCTGCTGTTGCTTGCCCGATTCGAGAGCCAAAAAGAGGCTGTAAAAATTGAAGCTGTAAACATTAATACTGTACTAATAGATATAATATCACGAAATTCAGTGGCCTTTGAAGACAAAAATATGAAGCTTAATATTATCGTGCCTAATGAGTTGTTTGTTAATTCAGATGCGTACATGCTTACTATAGTATTGGAAAACCTGATCTCGAATGCCCTTAAATATTCGTTCGAAGAAGGCACGATAATAGTTACAGGAAGTGGTAGCACAGGAAAAGTACTCCTAGAGATCGAGGATTTTGGGGTCGGGATACCTACCGGAGACATCGGAAAAGTATTTAATTCATTTTATCGCTCAAGGCCTGAAGAAACTACTGTGACAGGCAGCGGGCTCGGGCTTTCCATAACCAGGCGAATATGCGAATTGCTTAATATAGAGATATCAATTAAAAGTGAACTTAACCGAGGCACAAAAATCACATTGGCTTTTCCATAAACCTATGATATAGACTCAAAATCCAGCAATTCAGACGGGGTAATCTCAAGGCTTTTGCAGAGCTCTAAAAATGTAGTGAAGGCAAAACTTCTGTTGCCGGCTTCGATGGCAAGCAAATCTTTTTTACCAATATATTCTTTAGATACTACATCTGATATGCTCCATCCTTTTGCTTCTCTTGTTACCTTTACCCTTTCTCCAAAGCTCACCAGCCTTTTGTCTTTAAAATTTAGCATTATAAAATGGTTAATCGGTTCGATTTAAAAATACCATTTTAAATAAACTAATCAACCATCTGCAACCTATACAGATTTAATATCAATAAAAAAGCAAGATAACGCTCGTTATGATGCTGACTATGAATCGCGATGAGTTCTACCGCATGAGAGAAATGTGAATCAATACTGAATATCAAAAAAATTATTTTTAATAAGTAGATATTTGATTCCGATTAAACAGGAAATAATTATGAGAAAATCGCTATGGTAGATAATTTGTATCTCATCATTTTACCGTAAAAAAAAATTCCTTCAGAATGTCGCAAAATTGCATTGACGTTACCAATAAAATTATATCTTTGCAGGGTATAACCGCATCATTGTAATAAGAAGTATCTGAGTAACAAACTATTGGTTTGTTTGTGATGTTTATCGATGTTAATATAAAAATTGTACCCTAGCTGCACCCTACCCTGTTGAAATTCAGTAAATTAAAACATTACCAATTTCTGCATCGGAAAGTAATGTTTTCTCTATAAATATTCTTAACAATACTTTCCATAGGGAGTGTTGAGAGCATAAATAACCAAAGGCAACTCGATTGGGTTGCCTTTAGTTACATTAATCATTGTTGGAAATTATATATGCGATATTCCAGAAGAGATAATCTTAAAAATATTTTAAAATCAAAAAACATAAAAACACTATTAATAAATCTAAAACTTAGTAAAACTATACAATAAAAAATTATCATAAATATCACAATCAATTAATTTAGAACCAATTGGTAATTCAAAAGATTTAATAAAATCTTCATATGTAGATCTTCTCATATCTAATTTAATATTTTTCATCTTTTTTCTACAACTTTGAGCGGCCAAAGAATAGTCATATCTAATAAATTGGTTCGCGTCACCATCAATGTCAGACGGAAAAAATATTGAGCTTTCAGGGAATAATTCTTCATTCATCAATATCAGCCTCCCTATATACTTATTAACTGTTGAGCTAAAAACAATAGAAGAAGATGATAACTTAAATGCTATTGCACCTCGCATTCCTGAGTAATCTATCAGTAAGCATTTATTACTTTCTGAATCATATAACAACAATTCACCACATTCAATAATTTGATTATTTTCGTAATCCTCAAATTCATAATCTGACAAAATTCCAAATAATGATAAATTGCCTACGCTTTTAATATGGAAAACTATATAATTGCAACAACTACTATTCCTTAACCTTGACAAATAAAAATTTTTACTGGATCTCATCATAGCAAAATAATTTTTCTCATGAAAAATTTCTCCAATATTAATGGTATCGCTGTGTGAAGAAAATTCACTTAAGATTTTGTCAAATGATTTTTGAGAATGGCCCGAAAAGATCCCAAAGAACAACATTATTATTATAAAATACGTAACTTTCATCTTCCATTATTATTATTTTGTTCCACTGATACCCGTTCTATTGACATGAATGTTTTTGAGTAAAATCGGTGAATCACCTGTTTTAAAACTTGGAGGAAATAATTTTGCTCCATTAATTTGATTTTTTGGTACAATTGCATCAAACCCTTTAGAAAAAATTGTATTTCCATCGATTGTTAAAACACCCGGATTAATTCCTATACGTCCTGGAGCTGTACATTTATCTAAGCTACCAAACATATTTATTCTTCCACCAGTCATACTTTGTAATTTTCCAAAGAAATTCTCATCATCAGCCATCCAGCAAGCCATCGTCATAAAATTTTTATTATCTCCTACTTTTGAAATAATATTTACTAACGAAGCAATATCTTTAACTTGATTGTCTGTCAGGCCACCTGACGAAAATTTATCTAACATTTTACCTGTAAGGTAACCTTCGGATTTCTTAAGATTATTATCAGTACACATAGCTCTAGAATCCCCTGCACACGCTCCATGTTGTACTAGAACAACATTATCTGCCAAAGTATTTCCCATATATTCTGAAACTTGCTTGTCGGCATCTTGCAAGTTATTTGCATAAATACCGTGCCAACCATATTGTTCCAAATTTCTAAATTCAACTGTATCCATGGCAGCATCTTCCGCAGAATCATCCTTATTAAAGTCAATGACAACAATTAAATTTTTTTTGGGAGGATCAATACAACCCTCATCTTCCCCTGGTCCTACTCCTGCCATACCTGTAGGATCAATTATATTTATCGGATTTTGATAACAATAAACATATGGATTAACATTAGGAAACTTTTCCATCAATGGGTCAGTACTCAACCAAATACTTGCCCTTGGGTCGTAGTACCTTGCACCATAATAATACAGTCCAGTCTCGCTATCAAGTTCCTTGCCGTTAAACTTATATGGCGTTGCATAGTCGGCCGTTAAGCTGTGTTGCTCTGCCATAGTTTCTCCAAAAGGCAAGTTAATGAAAAACTGATATAGCTCACCATTAATGTCCGTTAAAAAAGTACTGGTCCCTAAATGGTCAGGATGGTAAAAATACAGCGCACCCTGAGGGGCCCTTTGCGCCATGCGGTCTTTAGTGGTATCATCTTCAGTATCATTTTCCTGCTCATCTGCGGGCTTAAATTTCTTGAATACCGGCGTGCCTTTTTTGGCTTTTTCGAGTATTTTGGTAAGGTCGCTTATTTGCAGTTTACGCAATTCATCTTCACTCAACGCTTTTGATTTCTTACCGCCCGCTGTATCGCCTGTAGCAGCTGGCCTCGGAGCAGGACTGCCCTCAAATATACTGGCATCATTCTCTGCTACACGGCTCACTATGCGTTGCGATCCTGCATAATAATGTTTACTGAATCTGCCGTCAGGATTTACCACTATATATGCACTAGGGTATGTTGTATAGCTGTCAAAGCTTAAATCACCATCAACAGGTACACCATTGTTATAAAGCTGTTCCGGCTGTGCCGATGCTTTCAATACCCTCTCGCCTGTTGCATCATAAATATAATGCTGCATGCTGTTTTGGTCATTATAAACCCTAAGGCGGTTGCTTTCATCCCAATACAGATTTTTTTGGCTTCCATTGCCGGTATTCGTTATATCTACAACATTACCATTCTTATCATATTTATACCCCTGTACAGCCTGTGAAATACCATCTGTTATTTGATGCACCATATGTGTGCCTGAATAGTATTCATAAGTGTTATTAAAGGTATTTTCCTCAAATGTCTGATTATTTTTAAAATGATCCTGCTGCTTCGTAGTAATGCCATGTGTCAAATTATATCTCATGCTAATGTTATAATTCGACTGATAATCATTGTTATTTTCCTGTTGAATACTATTACCGGAGAATTCTCCCAATGCATGTACTAATCTGTTCAGGTTATCATAATCATAAGTATGGTTGAAATATCCACCCATATTATTCGATGAATTTGGACCGGCGTTATTAACCAGAGAAGTTACATTACCTACCTTATCATAACTATATTGATTGTCAAGGAAATTTTGCTGGTTTGAAGTCCTCGCCACCATAGTATTAAGCCTTCTTAGTGCAGGTGTATAGTTATATGCCATATCTGTACCATTTCCATACAACTGATATGTCTTTTGTTCAAAATAGTCATAATCTATACGTTGTATATAATCATATGGCCCTCCATTTGCCTCTCCTGTTATTTTCACAAGATTTCCTCCCATATTATAACTATGGCTTACTACCTCTCCGTCAGGATAGGTTATGGTATTTACCCTGTTCCAACTATCATACTCAAAAGAAGTAGTGAAAGTTCTGGTAGGTATATTTGGTCCAACTACAACACGGGTATTGCTTATTATCTCACCCATATTACCGTATTGGAAATATTGTGCTCCTGTTGCATCATATTGCTCAATTATCCTACCCGTTTCGTTACCAGAGCTACCGTAATTATAGCCCACATCTGAGATATTTGTTCCTGCTGGTGTAACCGGATAAATAATCTTATTCAGTCGATTATAATCATAATAGTATTTAATGAATCTTTCTGCCGGCTGAATTGAAGTATCCGCTTCTAGATTGGCTGTTTGCAGTTTTGTTAAACGGCTGCCAAGATCATAATAATAAGTAGTCCTGCCATTATCAGGATGTATCATTTCTATCTTTCTTCCAAGCTTGTCGTATTTATACGTTGTACTAAGGTTTTCTGCGTCAGTGTATGACATCAGCTCACCAAGTGAATTGTAATCAAACTTAGTCAATATATCTGCAGCACCACTTCCGACCAGTACATTTACAGTGGAAGTTACGCGTCCGTTTATATCTTTAAAAGTTTCCGAAATAATGTTA
This sequence comes from Flavobacterium psychrophilum, assembly GCA_003243255.1. The sequence goes on from QFQM01000055.1 coordinate 5,039, forward strand.
TTTGATCCATTTTGTTCAGTAACCGATTTTGTTTTAAGTGCCGGACTGCCTGAAAAATCATTGCTGATAGTGTACTCCATCGTACTTATGTTTCCTTCAGGATCTTTAGACATAACAGGCCTATCCAACTCATCAAATTTTGTCGAAGCTACATATGGTGACTCGTATTCATTTATCCTCAGGTTCACTGAACATTCTTTATCTTCATAGTAAGGATGATACTGCGCTTCGCCACGTCCATACTGATCATAAGACACTTTACCAGATACAGAAACCGCCTCTGTTAAATTTGGACTGGCAGCATCTCCAAAATTCATTTCTATATCTTTCTTAACCTGTACCGGCCTTGCCATACCATCTATAAAAGTATAGGTTTGAATGTCATTGCCTGGATGTTGCGAATCATAATTTGATGTCACTGCGACAGGCATAAAATTATCTTCACTTATACATCCGCCATATGCTGTCTCAATATTATTATATCTCGGGTAATAGCCAAAAGATATTGTGTAAGGCACTGATTCTGCTGCTTCTTTAGGAGCAAGAACGGTAAGCATTCGCCCAAAACTATCATAGGTATAAATTATTTGATTTCCTGTAATATCTGTTGACTTCGTTACCTTATCAAGTGCTAAATCATAGGACATATATGAAGTATATCCATAACTATCCTGAGTACTTATTGGCACTTTATGGTTCGCTGAATCATACTGATAAGTATATGTCATCCATTGTCCACTTTCATTTGGAGGCAAGGATATCTGACTAAGGTTTCCATACTGATCATATGACATTAGGGTTTCGGCTAATTCACTTGAACTGATTGTTGCCCCTATCATTGTTATGGCTCCGGTAGAAGAATCTATCTGCTCAACAGTCCTCCTCCTTCGTTCATTATTGTTCTGATCTTTTACTACAATATTACCCGGAACCGTATATATGTTCTTCGTTTCAAGTGTAGGATCCGCATAATATGTAATATCAGCTGTATAATTATCTGATGAAACCGTAACATTTCCTTTATAATCGTATTTCGTTATCCTTCCCCTGGCATCATTATAGGTAAATTGTACTTTACTTACAATAGGAGTACTACCAAGCTCATAAATATAACTTTCCGTCGATTCGAGTAATACGGCTGCTGCCTTCCTTCCTTCTGAACCTCCTGTATCATAACTTAAAGGCGCATTTGCCAATGTCAAATCGATAAGTCCTGTGTTAGTAAGTTTTTTTATAATATAAATATTATTACTTCTTGAAAAAAGTTGGTTTATGTCATTACCTTTCATAACGTATGACGATTTCGTCATTCCGTTCAGATAATAACTTGTATTATAAAACTCAGAAACAGCAGTTCTGTAAATACCAACAACTTCTCCCTGATTATTAAGGATATTATCAATTGTCTTAACAGTACCATAACCATAAAATTCCCTCTCTCTACGGTCATAATAACCATTCTCATATTCGAAATTTTTGCTGTAAGTATCAAACCCGTCGTTTACCAGATCGTAACCATCTTCTATAACCACTTTTTTCAGCACCCATTTAGGGTTAGGATTATTGTATGTTGGGGTGATAACATCATAATCTACCGTAAATGAACCACCTAAAGGATTCTGCACCGATTTTAGCATATTGGTCCTTCGTATGTTTGAATACTGAACACGCAGTGTATTATTGCTAACTTCTTTAATGAGGTCAGGGAATCCGTCGCCATCAAAATCTGAAATACTTTTCTTCGTCCTGTTAGTCGAAGTAAAATCGCTGCCATTAAGATTTATAGCAGGAAGTTTTAAACAAATACCTATAAATGGAATTGGCCATGTAAAAGCAAATGTTGCCCCAGCATTTTTAGAAGAGTTATTTACTTCCGATTCGTGGTCCATTCTGAAATCAGACCATCTTATTTCGGGAACAAAACTATTCCCTTTATTAACACGTACTAAAATACCGTTAGAATCAGAATGCACAACATCGGCAAGACCATCTCCATTCATATCAACTAGTGTGTTTTCAACATCATTTCTACCTCCACCAAGACTGACACCAATTTCTACACTTCCATTCCATTTGTTTATACCTAGTCCTCCTCCGTAGCTGTGCGATTTACTGTTAAACATTTCAGTCAGTCCCCATGAAGAGGCATTTACCTGCATCGGCTGGAAAACATTGTTACCCATATTCAGCCTTACATTTATGTAATTAGGGCTTTTTTCTAATATATCAGCAAGGCCATCACCGTTTACATCAGCCCACATTCTACTTGTTGAACTCTCTCCATTAGAGAAATTTCCGGATATACCGGCTCCGCTGTTGCCTTTAAAACCTATAAAACGTGGTTTAGAACAGCCAGTTCCATCGGTATTAGTATTTGAATTACCTCCCATAGTATAACTACCTGAAGCTGCAAAACCGAGATTGCTATTAGTAGATTTTACTACTTGTGAACCTCCCTGACCATCAACACGGCTGTAGCTCGGAACTTCTGCCTGTAAACCTCCCGTCCTTAATGTATATTGAACTTTGTCTGTGCTTACAATATCGGGATACCTGTCACCATTAAGATCTATATAATCTGTAAGTGAATTGCTTTCAGCATCAAAAGATTTTGATACAGACGCACCAGCTCCAAATGATGCACCTATGCTTAAATTTGCCCCTCCTGATACATTTTTAGATTTACCTTTATTGAACTTATTAATACCGTAGGCACCTGTTTCAAGAACTTCCTGAACAACATAGTCGTCCGGATCAATATATTCATCCCTAATCTCATCCATTCCTGCTGCCCTGTATGATAATGCTGAAGCATAATTCTGAGGACATGCACCAAGCCACTTTTCACTAAGTATGTTATCAACAATTTCACGCTTAGGGTACATCGGGAAAAATGGTATTGAAGAATACATATCCTGATATTGTGACTGGAAATTTACCAAATCCTGTTCTGTTATATTTTCACCCAAACTTTCAAGCTGTCCAACTGCCGCCTGTAATTGATTTGAATCAGGCTGTATTACTAAATAACTGGCATGAATTAAAGGACCAAATATCGAAGGCGTGGCATTTTGAACAAGTTTCGGATTATAAGCGAATTGGCCCCATTGCCTGTGCATTGGTCCAAATTTTTGTGAGGAAGGTATATGATACAAATTGGTTTCCCTATTAGTTATATACCACGAATTACCACCTGACCAATTGCCAGCGGCTACCCTTACAACATTTATGCTGGAATATGGACCTGATGGATATAATTTACGTAATAGAGACAGCTGGTCCTCTGCAAATCTGCTCTCATCAGTATAAAAACCTATTTCAAGTTGCTCATTTATTGTTGGGTCAATATATATCGGGCTATTATTATCAAAAGACACACTAGAATTATTTACATAGATATCACGTTTATCCAAAACAACACCATTTCTTTTTACAACAAATTTTATAGTACCATTATCTCCGGATGAAAATATACCGTTAAGATAAGGTAGCATATATAACGCCTGACCAGAACCTGCCTGATATAAATTTGTGGTATTGATGCTTGCGTAATGAGTAGAAGCATTATAGGTGTAATCATCAGATTCAACATTAAAAACCTTATAAATAGTTACATCAGGTATACCATAAAATGTTTCATTAGTTGTAACACTACCTTCAGGGGTATTATCTACACCAATTACAGTTTCCTGTGTGGTACAATTTACCCTTGGTTTCCATTCTATCTGTTTCCAGTTAACGTTGGAGTCAGCCTTAATTTTAAAGAAAAATGCGGTAGTAGTGTTATTACTGCCCGGACTGTCATTAGAATTGATTGCGATATTACTTATCACTCCGCCTGAAAGATCATTGGTAGATGGTGAAACAATAGTAGTACTTCCGGCCGGGCAAAATCTTTTGTAAATAATCTGGTCATTTGAAGAACTATTCTCTACATCGCCATTCGCACTGGTTGATATCTGTGTTTTATAAATTTCAAATATAACATCATCAGATGGTCTATTTACTGTTAAGCCATCCCACGTTAAAGTCGCAGTTCCATTACCAGGGAAAATAACAGGGCTGTTTTTTTGTGTCAATAGAAAATCTTCAGAATATGTATAGTCGTCAGGCGACAATCCATTTTGATCTATAATTCCTGATGTAACCGAATAAATATACTTTACTTGAGGATCCCAGTTTACTTTTGGGTTAATACCAGATTCGGTTGCATGGACACGGAAAAAAATAAGTTGTCCAGGTATAACATAAATATTATTACCATCACTCATACATGATCCCGCTCCTGCAGAATTTGAAGGACTCGTTACCACGTCATGGATTTCAGGAGCAGATGAATTTAATACATTACCATAAATAAGACAGCCAACTCCTGAAGAAAAATCTTTTATACGGGTTTCAATAGTCACTACAACCTCTTGTGTTGGGTCAGTAAGTACGATATCATTTATAATCTGAACATTTCCTTCATAAGGAACTTCCCAAACTTTAATAACATCATAATCCGGTATTTTTATTTCGCCTTCATTATATTCATCCGGTACTTCTACCGTTTTTGGTTTCGCTTTTATTACCAAATTAGGAGTACCTACACTGTTAGGTATAAACTCGGGTTTACCGTTTACTAATCTGTTAAAAAAGACAGTACCATTTTTTACGATATCCGGCAAACCATCGCCATTAGCATCAGTAAAATAAACATTAGTTTCAGATTTAGTATTCGAAAAATCAATACCAGCAAAACCACCCAGACGACTAAACCCGAAAGTAACCTGAAAATTATCGGTAGTAGACTGACTGTTGCCTTTGTAAAAGTTAGTAATTCCTGTAATAGTTTCAGCTTCGTTATATGTATGTTTGATTTTTAACTCACCATTTTCATAAGTTCTCTCTACATTATGTTTTCTGTAATACAAAGAACCTGTGTAACCCTTAAATACATAGTCTTCAAGTCCATCACCATCAATATCAATCATAGCAGTAAATGAACCGCTTTTATCGTATGAAAAAGTTTTCTGATAGCCAAAAGTGGTATTTTTAGTCCACTGTTTACAACCAATACCAAGTCCAAGTGAACCACCTACACTATACCCTTCAGTCTTGCTACTTCCAAGCATCGATGCAGCACTATTATATGAAGGAATATTACCCTGTATTAAAAAGTCAAGATTTAATAATGACGGACAATCAGGGTCGCCGATTGGAACTGTGGCTTGAAAATCTATACTATAATTATCAGGAAAGCCAAATATCCGTGAACCACTCAAAAAAGAATTGTTTACCGGATTAGGATTGTCTTTTACAGTTGCATCCGTTACAATTTTATCAAATTTCTGTTTCTCATTAAAATCCTTAAGCCATGCTATCGCTTTTTCCTGATTTAGTTTTCTTGTTGCTATCTCTTCCTGTTTGAATTTTTCAAAATCAAGACTATTATTTCCTCGTATTTCAAATAATTCATCAAGTTTTTTAATAACATTACTGTCTTCAATAATACGATCATCATTATATGTCCAAGTATGCTTACCTGGTTCTTCGGTAAGAACGTAAAATTCATCACTATCACTTGATATGAAAGTTCTAACAGATTTAATAGGTAATAGTAATTCTTCTCCTGCCGCCTGCCACTTGTTTATAATATATACCATTTCCTTATCAGATAAACTAACTTCAGGAGTATTTGCAACAACTGGACTACCACTCATTTTTCCACTGGTACATGGCATAAATATATATGTATTGTCAAAATAAGGATAGGGATTTGTTACAAGTCTGATGGCATTTAAGGCAGGATTGCTAGTTGTGAATGTAAATACTGGTTGACTCGAACCAGGAGGAAAACTAAGAGAATAGCTAGTACCTGGATAAACCGAGGCAAGGTCAATTGATAATTGATTAACCTGCGCAGCATCTGCTAAATTATAAGTGCCAAATAATGAACTGGAGTTATTTATATAAATATCTGATATTGCCCCTGAATAGATAGGTGTTTTTACAAATGTAGCTGTATAATACGGTACAAGAAGACCACCATTTGAACTCTCAGTCCAAATTTTGAATTGTTCTTTTAAAATCATATCCTGCTGGGAATAGAAAGTGGAAGATATCCTTGATCTGTTATGACTATTTCCTAATCCATTTATACGTACATCTCCCCAAGTAATATAATTGGGGTTTACAGGTTGTACGTTAAATGTGCTAAAAAAATTATATAAGAAATTTTGAAATCTAGAATCTACATCCGGATTTTTAATTCCATAATCTGGGAATGTGCTCAACGGAAGATTGACAAATGGACATCTTGAAACTGATTGGTCATTACCTGCACCATGTATAGCAAAGATATAAAATAATGAAGCATCAAAATCTTGTCCATTTATGATATATTTTTTTAATGAAAAAGTTGAAAACATACAATCAGTTATTCCGTTAAAAGTTGTTCCTTGCCCCTGAAATGGACTACTGTAATAATAAACAGTGCTACTAGGAATTAAAAAAGATGTTTGTTTACAAAGAGCTTCGGGGCACCCATTATTGCTGATCGGACCAGGTATATCTACACACTGATCCTCTGAATTAGGAACCCCATCATTATCATTATCATTTGGATCAATCTCCGGGCATCCATTATTACTTGCTGGTCCTGGTACATTTACGCAACCGTCCTGTGAATCTGGAACACCATCATTATCGCTATCCGTTGCATTTTCCGGACATCCATTGTTACTTGCTGGACCAGGTATATCTATACAATGATCCTGTGCGTCAGGCACCCCATCATTATCCATATCCGTCATAGAAGCATCAGGGCAACCATTATTACTGGCGGGCCCGGGAGTATTAACGCAGTTATCCTGGGAATCAGGAACACCGTCATGATCCGTATCCGTCGTATTGTCCGGGCATCCATTGTTAATTGCAGGACCTGGCGTATTTACGCAATTGTCCTGTGAATCAGGTACTCCATCATTATCAGAATCTATTAAAGTGTCAGGACATCCATTATTACTGGCAGGACCTGGCACATCTATACATTCATCTTCAGAATTAGGTACACCATCATGATCATAATCTGTTTCTGTGTCACCTGACAATTCCGTACAAATCTGTACATCTATTTCTGCTGAAAAATATGCATCAGTACCATCACTTTTTTTAATATCATCATAATAATCGAAAGTATGCCTGTAAAACTCTACACCTTCCCAGTCACGCTCAGCCACCGAATGTAGTAACGTTTTATTAAATCTTCCTGTTGTATAACTTAGAAAATAACTTCTTACAGGTTTAGTTTTATAGTTAACCTTTATTTGTTCAAGCAAATGGAAATCTACCTGCTTAATTCCTAAACGTGCATTGATATTAAGATCCTGACGCGATGTTTTTCTTAAGAACTCAACATCATAATTACCTAAATCATTACCATAACCTGTATAATTTATTTTTGTAAGGTAAAGTTGCTGTCCCTGATAGAGATTTGAACTGGTCGTAGAATTAATAATGGTCTCATAAGTATACCTCATGTTGTTACCATAAACATCTTCCACCATAAACAGCGCCCAATGTACAACTCTTTGATTATTGTCTTTCAATACTGCCGATCCTGCCTGGACATCGGCAGGAGTTTTACCTCCATACCAACTTATCGTTCCATCAGTGTTAGTTACTTTCCAATAATACGTTTGAGGCGAATTTCCTAAACGTTCAATTTTTGCAAAGCTTCCCTGTTTCCTTGGATAAAAGAGTTTTGTTCCACTACCATTACGACCTTGCATATCTGTAGTTATCACACCACCTGAATCACTATGTCTGTGTGGCAGGTATCCTTCAGGATACATAAGCTGCTCACCATTCAGAGCATAGATTTCTGTTTCTGCTGCGGGATCAAACATAGGCACACCCCATTTAGTATCAATAGAAAGAGCCGGAACACTTAAATTCCATCCGAGTCCAAGCCATCCGTTGCCTCCCTCATTACTATACTGTAAAGCTAATTGTGGCTGCATTCCCCTTCTGCCTGATGGGATTTTAATAGGATAGCTAATATTAGCATCCCCCTTTTGAGATGCCGATGGTGGGCTTATGAGTGTCATTTCTGCAGAAGGATCCGCTGCCTTTATATCACTAATCATTGTGGGTGTAAATGCAGCTGTTTCCGGACTGTCAGGAGCCTGTATAATACCATTTATATAATCTGTAAAGTGAGTAGTTTTAGAGATTATAGTCGTATTTTTAACATCAATACTGTCTTTTTGGACAGCAACCCAATGTTTGCTATCAATATCAAAGTAATAGGTTTTAATATCTTTTTCAGTATACCCGGTAGGTAAAAGCTTAGGATCATACGATATAGAAATATCTACAGGCTTTTCAAATTTTGTACCGTCAGGAAGAAAACGATACCCTTTCCCTCCTTTGGTAACATTTATCATCCCCGATTCCATTGGCGCAATATCTATATTCCTCAATTTTGCAATTGAAATATTATAATCTTTAGCGAGGGCACTGTCACCTGCTTTTATTGAAGCTCCTTCAATCTCTAAACCTGAGTGTATTCTGGCTTTGAAGAGTTTTTCCACAGACTCTTCTTTTCTTTCTAATGGAAATAACCTGTCAGCTTCTATGGTATTATCTACAAAAAGAATTTCCTGACCCAGCAATTGATCATCAGCAAAAGCTTTTATCATAACGTGTCCCAACTTTTTAATTTCATCAGTAAGGGTAAGGTAACCTTCAAATTCACTATTGCTTACCTGTAAAAAAGTTCCGCTTGCTTCCACTTTAGCATTAGGATAATTTCCTCTTAAGAATCCTTTTATATATACCTTATTGTCTTTAGTAAATGTGATAGCGCTGTTGTTTATTGACAGTATAGAGTTTAGACTATTAGCTTTTTCTATTTTAACTGAAAGATTTCTAATCTTATACTGATAATCAGCCCCTTTAGGAACTGTAAAAAGAAAAGTATTCTGGCCTTCATGAAGCCATGCTCCATTTATTTCTTCTTTTTGTTGTGACCATCCCTCCTGTCTCTTCACAAGATAGCCTCCAACAGACAATCTGTCATTAATACTACGGGCAACTGATTGATGATCAGCGACCCCAAATACTTCATAGGTAATATATACCTTGAAATCGCCTTTTGGTATCTCCGGGACATTCACTTTAAACAAGTTGTCTGAAGGATTGTCAATAGGTTTATCTTTTGAAACCCCAATAATACCTTCTTTGATATCTGCACTAAACATAAACACGTTTACAGCTGCTTTGATATCAGTTTTCAATGTTTTTGTAGTTTGCGCAGCAGAAGTTTGCTGTGATTGAATTTTATTGTTGCCAATCAGATTATCCTGAATGGTATTATTGCCTGTAACCACATACTCAACCGGCCTCTTACCGTGAATATAGGCATCTATTATACTCTGTGCAGGTGCAACAAAACTGCTATGCAGCATTGCAATTAATGCAACATGGTGAAGGAAAGATAATATACGCCTGTTTAGGCCATAAAAACGGCTATTGGTATTGGTTTCCATAATAATTGATTGGTTTAGTAAAGTATTGGTTGGATGCTTTTAATGCACAATCAGTTTAACTGTTTCTGTTGTATTATCAATAGTAAGTGTTATCAAATATACACCTGAGATAATGATAGAATCCTGATAAACAAAATCTTGTATAGCCCCTAACTCTTTGTAAAGAATTTGTTTACCTTCCATAGAAGCTATAGTGATTGTAACTCTGGATTCTTTTTCAAGTTTAAAATCTAATGAAAATAGTTCTCCGCTTCTCACGGGATTTGGATATACTTTCCAGCCGGAGGCAATACTGTTGTTTCCTTCAATTTTAAAAGGCAAACTTTTTTTACAGCCCTCGGCATTGCTTACCGTTAGTATGTAGTCTCCTGGTGTTTTGGTTGTAAATTCTTTTTCCGAAGAAATTGTTTTACCTTCTTTAGTCCATTCAAACGCCAAATACTCTTTTGTATTAATTGTAGGTTTAACAATAACTTCTGTCTGTCCGTTTATATACCAAACAGGTAAAAGAGATATTGAAGTATTTGATATTGCGCTTATTTCTATTTCATCAGTCACTGTATTACCCTTTGCTTCCGTTGCTTTTAAACTGAATGTTCCTGAAGAAAGATCAGTAAATTCAACCAGACTATTTGAAGTGATTCTTTCTTCTCCATTAAAATTCACAATGTAAGGAACTGTACCTCCAATAAGCTTAACAGAAACATTACCTGTTTCGGTTTCACAAGCAAAATTTTTAATTGGCTCAATCATAAACTCCGGTCCCTGAATAAATGTAAAGCTATCTGCTTCATTGCCATCCATATCCCATTTAACTTTATCAAAATAGATAAACTCATTATCTTCTGCCGACTGCCTGATGTATTTAGCATTGGTGTAATCAAACAATGGACTATCAGTAGGATTTATACAAAGCCACAAAAAGTCTTTTCCCGGATATTGATTTACATATCCAAAATCTTTCTTACTTATTTTTAGCTGTGTTGTTATACTATCCTGAGGTATTACTCCAGTTAAATCCATTTTCCATACACGTTCCATTTTTTTCAGTATTTTCTCTTTATCTAAAGAAAATACCATTTTGGCACCATTATCACCCCATAGTAAAAAAGACCTGTCTTTCAAGGTATATTTATTATGCTTGTTAGTTGTATCAATAGTCCCTAATCCAATGTAAATTCCGTCTTTAAGTGAGTTACCGGATTGTTTTTGATATAACCCGTATGCATCATCTCTTCCCAAACCTGTTACCCGATTAGAAAAAGTTCCGTTTAGCTTAGTGTCCCAAACTTTATCTCCTTTAGAATCTAAATAATCATATTTTTCAGTGATACTTATACCATATTTGATCGATAAATAAGTCTCTACTTTTTGTCTCTCTATTTCCGAAAGAAATCTTGGGAAATAAATAAGTTCAATTAATTGTTCTTTACCTTCCGGATCCTCACCAAATAATTTATCAATTAAAAGCACATTTCTTCTTTTACCGTTCTTATCATTGTTTCCGTTTAGATAGCTTACAATAACACCTTTTGTGACATCTCCCTTGTGAACCATTTCTCTATCGTTAACAACTTCCTTAGACGTTAACTTTGCTTTTGTACTCCCTCGCTGTAGGGTCAGAATATTCCGTTCTTCCTCAAAATCTGATTTAAAAACAACGAATAATGAATATTGTTCTGCAACAATATTTTTAAAAGGTTTTTTTAAAGATTGCCTATCGGCTATGGGATTAAAATTGAAATAGGAAACAGTTAAATCCTCAGTTGTAACTTTCATTTTGGAGAGGGAATCTTTAGTATTCTCTGCTTTCAACCAAAGTGCATTTCCTGTTACATTTCCTGGATCCTGAGCAGTAACAGCATTTAACACAAATACTGTTAGTAGTAGCGTAAAGTATTGTTTCATTGGATGATATAGTTGGTATCACAAACATATAGAAGAAATTAACAACTTTAACATTTTAAAAAAATATCACAAAATATTAAAAAAAACATAAAATATTAACACTAAAAACCTTGTTATAAGAAATTAAATTTTTACTACCCATAGATGTTTTTTAGGATAAATTCTCATATGAATGTGAGCTATTTCAATAAAGGAATCAGCCCCCTGTAGGCATCGAAATAAACTAAAGAATTATAATAACAATAGTTTTAACAGTGACCAATTTTGTGGTAGTAGTTATAACATCTTTAACTTTATGACACTTAAAAAAAATTACATCTTAAAGAAATCAACACATTTTCAGAGAAAATTGTTAAAGATTAAAAATAATTGATTTTTCTTTTTTAGAATGATTATAAATAACTATTTTTACACAGTCTAAATAAAGATAACCAACAACCAATTAAAAAATTACAATGATTTACCTGTTTTTGATAAAAGCCTTTTTATCAAAAGAATCGGTATGGCTATACAGCTTCACCTGCCTGTTCTTCTCTGCGAATTTTCTTCACGGTCAATCTGCTATTAAGGGTACAGTAATAGCTTCAGGAAAGCCTGTATCAGATGCTTTCATTATCCTGTCTCCTATTAATAAAACATCAATATCTGATAATAACGGCCACTTTTCAATTGAAAACCTTTCCTATGGCGAATACACCCTTACAATATCATCTGTCGGTTTTAAAGATCATACACAAATTATAACGCTAAAAGACAGCAATCCCTTAGTACTTTCAATTACATTGGAAACCGGTATCATTCTCAATGAGGTCAGTCTCACACGCCAAAGAGAAACCAAAAGTCCTGACAATCTTATTAATGCAAAATATAGCGCTATGCCTGTGACCGTTATTGACAGGAATACCATAGCACTTATGGGCAGCCGTAGGCTAGATGAAGTACTTAAGGAACAGACAGGGCTTGCTATTGTAAACAATATCGGTGGTGGTGCACGTTCAGTGGGACTACAGATGCAGGGTTTTGGCAGCGAATACATCATGATACTTATCGACGGGCAGCCAATGGTAGGGCGCAACAGCGGTAATTTTGACCTTTCCCGTATTAGCGTCTCTAACATCGAGCGTATCGAGATTATTAAGGGAGCATCCTCCAGCCTTTATGGTAGCGAAGCCCTGGGCGGAACTATTAACATCATTACGCGTCACGGAGTAACCGATCCGCAACTGTTAGCCTCAGTAGCCTATGGAAGCCTTAATATCGTTGATGCCACAATTGATGGGGAGACACCAATTTTAAAAGGTAAAGGTTCGGCAAATATGGCTGCTAATTATTACAGCACAGACGGATTTAACACCAATACACGATACATTAACGGAACCACCTCTCCTCCGTACGATAATTATAGTCTTCAGGGAAGAACAAGATACCAGAGCAGCGAAGCAACATCCTGGGGAATCAGTGGACGCTATGGCTTAAGACGTTCTTTCATGGAGAAGGATTTTGGACTTGGTAATACCTCCGGGGATAATCAGGACGAACAGGACCTTAATTTGGGTGCCACTTTTGACCATAAATTCAGTGATAAACTTAGAGGAATAACACGTTATTATTTCACTTATTACTCTGCCGATATGAGCGTGGCCTGGCAGCAGACCAATTCCACGGCAAGCCAGGACATCTTCCGGCAAACCCTTCATCGCGCAGAACAGCAATTTGCATTCAGCACATCTAACAGCTATCGCCTGGTTGGAGGATTGGGCGGCAGTATTGAAACAATGAACGACAATGCCTTAACAGATATTGATAACCTTAGTACTTTTTTCAGCTACATACAGGGCGACTACAGGCCATTCGAAAAACTTGAATTAGTAGGTGGACTGCGTTATGATCACACCAATAACTTTGGGGGTAGCCTGAATCCTAGCGGAGGTATACAATACCATATTTCCCCAAAGACAACGCTAAAGGCCGGTGTGGGCACCGGATTTAAAGCTCCTGATTTCAAGACTAATTATCTGGTTTTCTACAACCCTGCTGCCAATTACCTCATTATCGGTAATGCCGTTTTGGGGAGTACTCTTGAGCAACTGCAACAGCAGGGTCAAATCAGTGAAATAAGGCAGTATGTACTGGAACAGGCTGATGGCAACCTGCAGGCCGAAAAGAGTACCTCATATAATATCGGTGCTGTTTGGGATAATGCTAAATCCTTAAAATTAGAAGGCAGTGCTTTTTACCACTCTGTCCGTAATCAGATCAACAGCATACAGGTTGCCACAGGCACGAACAACGGTATTATCTACACCTATCAAAATCTGCCCAAAGCGGTTTATAAAGGTTTTGAATTTTCAGCAAAATACACCCCAATTGCCGATATGGAACTCAGCGCAGGCTATCAGTTTCTAATTGCTAAAGACCTCAGCGTAAAGGATAGTATTCGTGCGGGACGATGGCCTTATAACCAAAACATTCACGACCCGGCTACCGGTAATTCATATGCTCCGAAAGTATCTGATTACTGGGGTATTGAGAACCGCTCAAGGCATATGTTTAATATAAGGGCTTTCTATACCTACAAGCCGTGGGATCTGAGTGCCAACATAAGGGTAAATTACAGGGGTAAATATCCTTTTGGTGACCGGAATGGCAACCATTTTATAGATAAGTACGACACCTTCGTTGCCCAGTACTACCTGATAAATGCTGCTATTGAGAAAAAACTATTGCAACGGCACCTTAGTCTGCGCATCAGTGTAGACAACTTGTTTGATTACACCGACCCTCTCATGCCCGGCCAGCCCGGACGGATTATACTCGCAGGAATAAGTTACCGATTTTTTAAGGATATCTAAATCAATTTAAATACTATGATAAGAACCCAACTAACAAAAACATGGATACTGTTGCTACTCATTACAGCAGGATTGGTATCCTGTAGCGAAGAAGATCCTACACAGGTAAACCTGCACGACGGCAAAAGTACTGTAATTGAAGACCTTGCCGGTGATACCGGAGCCTCAATGGGCGATGGTACTGACGGAAAAGAACAACGCCCTTTTCATACGTTTCTTTTCCGTTTCAAAGATAAAAAACAGATCTGGCTGCACACCGAAGCAGATTCACTGCAATACATGAAATCCAACGACTGGGACATTGCCTTTACAGGTCCCTATAACAGCGAAGTATATGTAAACAATGCCAACTATCAGTACAATCCTGGATTTGAAGGCCCGGCAGTAAATACCGCTGTGGTAAAGCTGGATATGGCTTATGAAAATATTACTGAGGCTCCTGAAGATGCTGAGTTTGACAACAGCGACATCACAAAAATTGGCTGGTCGTCTTCAGCAAGTTCAGCCGGATGGTTTTTTTACAGCCTTGAGACTCATATTATGCAGTCTATACCTAACAGGTCTTACATAATACGTCTGCCTGACGGAAAATATGCTAAACTGCAATTAATAAATGCTTACAAGGGTAATCCACCTGCGGTTACCGACCTTAACTGGCCTGCCCCCTATTTTACTTTTAGATACTATGTACAGGAAGACGGCAGCAAAAATCTAAATACTAAATAAACAAATGATGAAAAAAACAATTCTTCCGGCCAAAACTATCTTAAAGCAATTCATTATGCTTTTTATAATAGCTTCAGCTTTGACCGCTTGTTCGGGTGATGATGACAGTACACCTACAGACAATGGCAATGGTGGTGTGGTTACCCCTGAGCCTGAGCCTTCAGACGATATGTTCTATAAGGTGATACGCGTACAGAATTATCAGGGCAGCACCTCTGACGATAATCCTACCGCACCTTCTGCTACACTGTATTACAGCCTGGAACAAAACAAGCCTATGGATCCTTCTTATGCCCGTACCCGAAAATGGGATCTGGCGTTTGGTGGGCTGTATGCCAGTTTTCTATCGGGAAACAATGGCAGCAACAGCCAAAACAACGGTTATCAGGCAGGTGGTGTTGGCGGTATAGCTATAGTAGCCCAACACTTTGATCAAGTAACAGACATCCCCGAGGATAGTGCCTTTAAAACAGGTGTAGACCTTATTGGTACTGATGATGCCGGAGCCTTTGGAGGAGGAACAGGCTGGTACCTGTATGATTTTGACGGCAATATTGTAGGAGACAGCAGTGAAGAGAAGTCGCATGTAGCTTATGCTCTTGGCGAAGGCCTTACACTGGCAGACGGTACTGCTATACCTGCCCGTACAATTATCTTAAAAACAGCTAACGGAAATTATGCCAAGATCAAAATGATCTCGGTTTATAAGGATGCTTTTACTCCATCGGAATGGTTTAAGACTACACCACACATGTACTACACCTTTGAATATGTAATGGTTCCTAAGGGAAGTACCAAATTTGAAATCCATTAATTAACACAAATAAAAACCAAATGATCAAATCTAGATTACCGCTGGCATTATTGGCTCTGCCTCTGCTGGCACTCTTCTCGTGTACCGATGAAGAAGACAGATGGACCGATGTAAAAGGCGATCCTGTTACCGAAATCATTACCGAAAGAGACAACAACCGTATCGTTGCATTCAATGTAGTGAATCCGGGTGAGGCACAGACTATTCACAGTGCTGTAAACAATATTGACAAGACCATAACAGTCTATCTGCCTTCTTATTACGAGTACCAGTACCTTGAGGTAAACATCGACCTGCCCGAAGGTACAACAGTAGCACCTGCTGAAGACGAGCTTATCCCTGTATTCAGTCAGACTCCAGTGACATATACGGTAACCGCAACAGACGGTACAACAGCTACCTATACCATAAACATTGAGATTCAGCAGCCGGAGCTGTTTGTAGATGAGTATGTAGATCCATGGGGCATGGAGGGCACACCGGTTATACCTGTGCTTGGTGGTGGCATAAAGCTTACCGGTAAGAACTTTATCCCTTCTTATGAGGTAACAAAAGTATTTGTGGTAGATGCCCAGGGTAACAAGCTTTGGCAGCTAAAACAATACAATGAAGGTTATGACATCTTTACTTTCTCTGCAATGTTTGTATTTGTGGACAGTCTGGATAACCTCCCTACACTTGACCCGAATACGGACTATTATTTCAGGATGGAATGTTATGACCTGAATTATACGACCACATCACCATTCCGTATAACAAACTAAGATAAAAATAATGCCTGCCTGTAGCGCAGCGGTAAGCGATAAAAGCCAATTAATCCAATTAAATTTAAAATAATGAAAAAAATAATTTTATCGATTGTAGCACTGGCTGCTATTAGCCTTACCTCTTGCAGCACAGATGACAATTCTGCTGAAACACAAGCAATAGATAATGAAACCCAGACAAAATCGGGAGCAATATGCTCGGTTAACACCGCATCGGTGACTGTAAACCGTACTGCGTCTCCTTCATCGACTTACACCAACTGGCAGACAGTTCCGGTAACCATCAACGGGGAACTGGACATTCAGTTTGAAGGTATTTATGGTGGATCGATTCGTCCGGCAACCCCTTCACAAAACTGGTATGTAAGCACCGTGCCGCTTAATACCGCATGTGGAGACTGGGATCTTTGGAAAAGCAGCATCAGCGTTAAGAACGGAAGTGCGGCTAACGTAGGTAGCGCGCCTTCTGCAAATCCATATAATGTATTAGGATACAACGGTATTATTGGTCTTGACAATTACGGCCTGGGCTATTACAGCTATAACATCCTTACGCACGTAATGACGCCATCAAGGGCTATTGTGATATGGAAAGATAATGCAGGAGCAGGTTCATCTTCTTACAATTCTACTGCTGCGGCTTCATCTTCAAGCGTATACCTGCTTAAAGTTACGAGCATAGTACCAGGTACTTCTGGTTCAACAACCAACAGTACTATTAACTATACATGGACCAAAGTAAAATAATGTAATAAAAAAGCATGGACAGGCAAAACAAAAGATACCACAGCAAAGGCAGGCCCGCTATTGAATGTGATATTAAAGATTTGTTTACCCGCCCATGACAGAAAAAACGGCTTCTGAAGATTACCGTTACGTTGCAAGTGCAGGCATTTTAAAACATATGCTGACTTACAGAGTTGGCAAAAATAAAAATATAATAGATATTAATATACTTTACAATGAATATATATAAACATAGCAGCCGCCTTTTGGGAAGTGTCGCACTTATTGCCATTCTTTCGCTAAATGCATCATGCGAAACAGATTACATTGACCGCGTTAACAATATACCCGGTGATGTAATACAGGTACCCGGATACACACATATCGAATCGTTCAGTTTTGCCGGCCCTGATGAAGGGCAAACCATAAAAGCTGCCATAACCGAAAATGAGATTATTGTGCTTTGGAGTGCTTACAACCCTCTTCCCGAAACCATAACCCCTTCAATCATTCTTGGTGATGGAGCTACAATTGCCCCTGTTTCAGATACAGCGGTTCCGTTTACAAACGGTACTGTATTTACCGTTACTTCAGAGGCGGGTACAACAAAAGAGTATACCCTGAAAATTGACCTGAGACAGGTAGAACCAACCTACACCCAGATTGGTAACAGTGCATACGTTCTGGGAGATCTTCAGAAGGAAATAAATATTGGTACAAGCGGACAGGGAGCGATAGATAACCTGTTACTTGATATCAGCCAAACAAGAGTTTATTTTGTTTCTGCCGCCGACCAGACAACTGAATTTGATGCCGAAGTGGTATTTATGGGATTAGGGCAGGTACCATATGACAACTACGGTATCTACTACTTCCTCCCTGATGATATGCCTGCAGGTATGTATGATATCAGGATACAAAACGGAAAATATCTTATTATGAATCCAGAAGGAAGCCAATTCCAGAACGAGGTAAGATTACCTGACGCATTTAGCGTTACGCGTTACGGCTTCCCTGCAAATCTGTCTGCCGGGCAAACCATTGAAGCAAGAGGCGCCATGCTGGACCAGACAACAAGTGTTGAAATATATAACAGTAATAATGATCCTGTAATTACATATCCTTTAGAGATTGTATCAGTTTCGCCATACAGGATAACCCTTAAGGTACCGGCAGGAACTCCGGCTGGTTCATACAACAGGATGCGTTTTCACCGTGGGGAAGAAAGTACTCTTACTGCAAACGCCATTACAGTACAATAACTCTTTAGATTACAGCCATATAAAAAAAGAACCACTCATAATTTGAGTGGTTCTTCCTGTTTTAAAGTATCTCAAAAAAGGACAAAATCTACAGAACTTCTAAATAGCTTCTGTAAGCTGATTTCTTTTCTCCCGCATTGCTTTGGCAGCATTAACCATTGCTAACAATGCCTTTTTAGTTTCATCCCAATGACGTGTTTTTAGTCCGCAGTCAGGATTCACCCATAGCTGACCGGAAGGTATAAGTGCCTGTGCCTTATCCAGAAGATTTACCATTTCTGATTTAGATGGCACCCTTGGAGAATGGATATCATAAACTCCCGGACCTATATCGTTCGGATAATTAAAGTCTGCAAAGGCATCAAGAAGTTCCATTTGCGAACGCGAACATTCAATAGTAATTACGTCAGCATCCATGTTAGCAATATCCTCAATAATATCATTGAACTCAGAATAACACATATGGGTATGTATCTGTGTAGCATCTTCAACAACTGAGGCAGATACCCTGAAAGCCTTTATAGACCAGTCAAGATACTGGGGCCAGTCTGCTTTTTTTAATGGCAGTCCTTCCCTTATGGCCGGCTCATCAATCTGAATAACCTTAACACCTGCTTTCTCAAGGTCGGCTACTTCATCTCTTATAGCCAGAGCAATCTGAAAGCAGGTTTGTGAACGGGGCTGGTCATCCCTTACAAAAGACCATTGCAATATCGTTACAGGCCCTGTAAGCATCCCTTTAACAGGCTTGTCGGTTAACGATTGGGCATATTGTGTCCAGTATACCGTCATAGGTTCCGGCCTGCTTACATCTCCAAATATTACCGGAGGCTTTACACAACGGCTTCCGTAGCTCTGCACCCAGCCGTATTGCGTAAACACAAATCCTTTAAGCTGTTCTCCAAAGTATTCAACCATATCGTTGCGCTCAAATTCACCATGTACCAGCACATCAAGCCCAACTTCTTCCTGAAAGCGTATAGTTTCTTCTGTTTCTTTTTTCAGTAGTGCTTCATACTGGCTTTTAGTAAGCTCATCTTTTTTGAACCTGGCCCTCCATGAACGCACTTCGGGAGTTTGCGGGAATGAACCTATTGTGGTTGTGGGATATAATGGAAGATTCAGCTCTTTTGTCTGTAATGCATTACGAACGGAAAAACTGTTTTTTCGGCGGGCTGTATCTTCTGTTATGCCTGCAACCCTTTCTTTTACATTTGTATTATGGATAAGCTCTGAAGTTTTACGCCTGTCATTATCCTCAATGTTTTTCTTCAAAGCCGTTGCAGCTGTAGTTATATTCTCGCTATTAGCCAGCTGTTTGATGGTGACAACTTCGGTAAGCTTTTGTTTTGCAAAGGCAAGCCATGATTTTATCTCAGCAGTAAGCACCGATTCGT
>QFQM01000398.1 GCA_003243255.1 Flavobacterium psychrophilum
ATGGTAGGGCAGAAACGTGCACGTGAAATTTTCTTTTTAGGCCGTAATTATTCAGCTCAGGAAGCATATGACATGGGAATGGTAAACGCTGTAATCCCTCATGCTGAACTTGAAGATACAGCTTACGAATGGGCACAGGAAATATTAGACAAATCACCTACATCAATTAAAATGCTGAAGTTTGCCTTTAATCTTACTGATGATGGTATGGTGGGCCAGCAGGTATTTGCAGGCGAAGCTACGCGACTTACCTATATGACTGAAGAAGCTAAAGAAGGCCGTGATGCATTCCTTGAAAAAAGAAAACCTAACTTCAGGGATATTAAATGGATTCCTTAATTCCGGAATATTTAAATGGAACAGTTTACCAATGAAACGATAGATACGCTTTCTTTACCTAAGTTTGAAGACACCGTACTTTCGCCACTTAACATAAGCTACAAGAAGGTTATTTACTTCAATTTAGGGCTTACATTTTTAATTTCAGCCACAATTATTGGGGTATGCCTTTATTTTATTGAAGAGCTAAGGTCTTACTGGCTTGCTGTTATTCTTATTTATGCTCTACTTCTTTTGTTTAGTACGGTTATTAATCTCATAAGTTTCAGAAATAGGGGATTTGCTTTCAGAAATCATGATGTAATTTACAAAAGCGGAGCCATTGTTTTAGAGACCACCATAATTCCTTACAACAGGGTTCAGCATGTAACGCTTCACGAAGGTATCTTATCAAGGAAACTTGGATTGGCTACAATAGAAATATTCACTGCCGGTGGTATAAACAGTGATATAAAAGTACCAGGGATCGAAAAAGAACACGCCGAAAAGATTAAGCAATTACTCATGGGTAAAATACTTAAACAGGATACTACTGATGAATAATAAATTCAGCAGTCCGCAGCGACAATCACTCATCGGTGTCCTTATAATGTTTGCCGACACCCTGCAGAGTGCCGTAAGGGCGTTATTTCCTATACTAATTGTCTGGATCATCAAGATAGATCAGATGAACAAGATTTATCTTACTATAGGAATAATTGCTGTTTTTATATTAGTTGCTGTTATTGCCTATTTAAAATACCTGAACTTCACCTTTTATCTCGATGAGGAAAATGAAGAATTCGTTATTAAAAAAGGGATTCTTAATAAAAGTAGATTAGGTATACCCCTGGATAAGATCCAGCAGGTAAATATCAATCAGTCCTTTTTGCAAAAAATCATTGGTGTGCATGCTCTTGAGGTTGATACGGCAGGGACCTCTGCAAAAGAGGTAACTATTAAAGCAATAACACATGATCTTGCACAATCGCTTAAGACCAGATTGCTCGATGGTAAAAAAACAATAAATGATACACAGGATATTGAAAGTGAAGTACCAAGTACAGATAAAAAACATGCTTTTATCCAGATTAGCCTTTTAAGCCTGTTCAAAACTGGGATTACATCCAATTATGTGAGAAGTTTTGGTCTTTTACTGGCGTTTTTTATAACTACTTTTCAATATATTGAAGACTTTATCAAGTATGCAGAAATAGAGGATGATCCATTAGACAATTACCTAAGCACTGATGTTATCCTGAAATTCATAATGTTCATTATAGTAGCAATTATGGGGATGGTAGTAGTTGTAAATCTTGGTCGTACTATCCTGAAGTTCTTTAATTTCAGGATTACAAAACAAAATGACTCACTATTGCTTTCTCATGGGTTATTAAATACCAAAAACACCATTATAAGACCTGAAAAAGTTCAGATTGTAACCGTAGGGCGTAACTATTTTCAAAAGAAACTTGACATACTGGATATAAAAATCCGCCAGGCATCAAGTCAGGAAGCTAACAACCAGGATCAGGCTAAATCAGCTATTGAAATCCCCGGATGTAGTACCGCGGAAAAAGACATGCTTCTGAAATTCCTATTACATGAAATCCCTGAAGAGGGTATTGTCCTTAAAGCGAATATCAGAAAGATATTAATGCAGACGATTAAGTTCCTGATAATTCCAATAGGCATCTATTTGCTCCTTGCCGGTTATGCTTTTAGCGAACTTAAAGAATACATAATATTTCTGCCTGTTTATGTACTATTTATAAGTCTTATAATTTATTTTGGATTCAGAAACAGCAGGTTGTACGTTAGCAATGATTTTATAATCAAGCAAGGAGGAGCCTGGGATATTGACAAGGATTATATCGCTCCTCATAAAATTCATGCCATTTCGGTACATCAGTATTTTTGGCATAAGAGTTCAGATATTGGTATCCTGAATTTATATACTGCCGGAGGCAAAATATCATTTGGTCTTGCTGATTACACCAAATTGAAACGATTTGTCAATTATTGGCTGTATCAGGTTGAAACCACTAATAAAAACTGGATGTAACGCATCTTAAAATATTTTAAAATTTAATGGCAAACGCTAAAGCTTGGCTTCAGGCCGCACGATTAAGAACACTTCCGTTATCAATATCTGGAATACTGGTGGGCTGTTTTTATGCATTTTCACAAGGGTTTACAAACTATTCAATACTTGGATTTGCTCTGCTTACAACCTTAGGATTACAGATACTTTCCAATTTCGCTAATGATTATGGCGATGGAGTAAAAGGCACAGATAATGAAAACAGGATTGGCCCACAAAGAGCAATACAAAGTGGCGCCATAAGCATCCCTGCTATGAAAAAAGGGATCATAATTACGTCTGTACTTACGCTTATCGCTGCTATCACATTAATTTACCTGTCTTTCGGAAAAGACAACTTTGGTTATTCAGTATTCTTTTTCTTCTTAGGATTAGCTGCAATCGCAGCGGCTATAAAATACACAGTAGGAAATTCAGCCTACGGATATAGGGGATTAGGGGATTTGTTTGTGTTTATTTTTTTCGGACTTGTCAGCGTTATAGGTTGTTATTTCCTTTTTGCTAAACAAATAGATATTCTGGTGATACTTCCGGCAATAACGGTAGGATTGTTAAGTGTGGCAGTGCTGAACCTTAATAATATGCGTGACCAGGTATCAGATGCTTTATCAGGCAAAAACACGATTGTGGTAAAAATGGGAGCAAAAAACGCCAAGTTATATCATTACACGGTAATCGTTACTGCATTAGTACTGACTCTTGTTTTTGCAATACTATCTGA
>QFQM01000399.1 GCA_003243255.1 Flavobacterium psychrophilum
GGAAACAACTGATTAAAACTGATGTATGATTGCGAAGAAGTGAATATTAGAACCTAGGTTCACATTGATGAAAACAAAAATATTGTAGTTTCATACATTTTATTTAACACGTTGACGACAACCTGACCCACCGGTGGGTCAGATATTCCTTTTGGTTGCATTGAGTCGTGCGACTCACTGATGAACTATATCTTTCTTATCAATGACTTTACCATATTTTCACATTTTTAAGGCTTCTCCGCACTTAAAGATTCCATTACCATCAAATAGCAATGCATCAGTGGTCTGTTAAAACATGCTAAAAGTCTCACATTCAAAATAAGCGAAAAGCGCGCGGTCGTCAATGTATTAAACTTGTTGAACCCAAAGAAAAATACGTACAAGATTGTTTTATTTTATTCAAGAAAAAAAGCGACTGGAATTGTTGCCACCAGAAGATCGAATTTGGTTTGTTGAAGTCTTTACGGACGTAGCCATAATCACTTTGAAAATAGATTGACGTAACTAAACAGTGATCTTTCACAATTCCTTATTCTTGTTACAGCTAAACAAAAAGGTACCAGTAAGCATAAGCCAACAGAAATGACTATATAAATTTTTCATGTTTTAATTCTGTTTTAGAAGTTTATCTAAAAAACTTGGCTGACCAGTTAGCTGTCAATCTCCCTTATAAGTCGGAATCAATTGCCCATTTTTGTAAACATTCCAATTTCCTGCTTCATCTCCTTTCTCCATGTTCTTAATATATCCTTTTTCATTAAGTAAATATTCTCCATTTTTATCAGCATATTTTGCTTTATAAACGGAGATTTTCAAACACTGGCAATTTGGTCCAATATGAGCACATCTTTTCGCGCTATGCAAAATTATATGGCATTTAAAAATGTTTCAATTGGAACATTGGCAAATAATCAGCGGACGATGGAGCGCAGAGTAGGGGAAAGTTCTATCAAATAACAAATTAAAATCTGATTTTACTCTCCATACAGCTATCGTCTAGCTACAATACGTGCCACCTCCCCCACTTCTTCCGAAAGAATCGCCATATTGGTAAGCTCGCTAAAGTAACGAACGCCATGGGTCTTGATCCATTGATCGACCTGCTGTTGGGCTTCTTCGATTGTATTCAGTGATTGGTAAGCGTCAAGTCTCCGGAGTGTTGATGATCTCCCCCGTAAAAAAAAACAGATTCTTCAAAAAAAACAAAAAGCTCCGGCATTACCCGGAGCTCCTCCTCATTAAACTCAATAAACCTAACGCAAATACCTTATGGCTTCACCACATAATTATATACCAGCATAGCTGCACCATCGCACGATGTTTTTCTCAGTACACCCAATTGCATCGTAGTTTCTGTTAATGAAAACAGCGTGATACTTCCCCACGCATCCACACATGCATCACGACCGGCATCATGTATTGGAGTGGCACCTGTAAGTGTCAGTTTTTTTGCTGTCGCATCGAGGAAGTAGGAACCCGTTTCTGTTCCGCGTGATGGGATCATCAAATGATTCACTACTACTCCGGCTTTGTCTTTCAGGCTAAATGTCATCGTACCGTAATCACCGCCCGGCATTAGCCAGGTATTATCTTTATATACCGGGCTCCAGTTCCAGCAATCTTTACCATAACATCCCTTATCGCCACCTTCAAGCCAGCCATTGTTCGTTCCGTAGAAATACATGGGACCATCAAACTTGGTCGCATTGATATCCAGTATCCATGTCTTCTCATTTCCTACGCCTCCGGAAAGCGCCGTCCATAGCGGATCGTTTACGTACTCCAGATTATTTTCCGTCACCGTAATCGTTTTGGGATCAAGGTTTACCATACCTCCTGCTGTAAGTACAGACAACTTGATAACATACTCTCCTTTAAAAGCAAAGTGTATGGTTTCAGTTGCGTTGGTAGAATGACCGGATCCATAATCCCAATAGGTAATTGTGCCCGGCGTACTGTTTTTCATAATCACAGTATTCCCGCCCGGATCAGTGACCAAATCCTGGGTAATTTCATATTGAATCTCCGATTTATCAAGCACCGGGCTTAGCTCATGTTCATCGGGCTGACATGAAGTGAACACCATCACCGCAGCCAGGAATAATGTAAATGCGATATTATTTTTTTTCATATGCTGTTTTTTAAGGTTCAATTACCACCCTGTGTTTTGAATCAGTACACCACTTGATAATGTGATTTGCGAACCAGGTATTTGCTGCAATCCTTTCGTCTCGATGATTTTTGCTGCGGTGATCGTTTTGTTTACGGTCACTCCTGCACTGAGTACCGTTGTATTTTGTGCAATCGTAGCCGCGGCTTCATTGATACCGTAACGAAGCAAATCCCAATAACGAATTCCTTCCAGGGCAAATTCAAAATAACGCTCTTGCTTAATATTAGCCAAAGTAACCGGCAACGCGGTGAAGTTACTCTTATAGGCACGTTGTCTTACCGCATCAAAATACGTCTGCGCATTAGCACTACCCAGCTCAGCAGCCATTAACAATACATCTGCATAACGTATGGATACAAAATCCTGGAACTGGCTGATCTGGAAATCACTGTTCAGCCCTGCACCCGCAGCAAGTGTAGCTGCTGTACTTGATCCGTCCTTGTTACTCATCGGAGTATACTTTTTAGTGTAATAACCGGTGTATTCACGCTGAGCACTTTGCTGATCGAAGGGTATTGCTTCATCAGCAATAGAAATGATCGTAGCTGTTTTGCGTGTATCCGTGCTTGCGTACGCTTGCCACAAACGAGGGTTAACGGTTGAGGCTCCCCATCCTTGTCCGTAGGGGTAGGAAGTATAGGTGCGTATGCCCAACATCACCAGCCACTTGTTTCCATCATCATTACCAGAGCTGTAATCGCTGGTGTACGTGTACTTGATCGCAAAGACCGTTTCTTTATTGTCTTCTCCGGCATACGTATTGACATCGGTTGTTTTATTAAGCGATGCAGCAGGCCAAAGTGTAGCGAAGTCGGCCAGCAAACCATGTCCGCTGTTGGAGATCACATCTTCCAGGTAAGTCAATGCTTGCGCTTTGGTAACTACGCCTGCCAGATCAGCAGCACCATAGTATCCGGTATAATAAAGATACACGCGTGCCAGTAATGATTCAGCGGCCCATTTC